>CALJUC010000110.1 GCA_937975585.1 uncultured Moraxella sp.
TGCTCTTCCGATCTCGGAATGGGCCGTAATAAGCGGATGCGTATTTGGCAGAGTATGCCATAATCGCGGTATTAACAAAGCGTTCGCCATCTAAGGCTTGGCGAAGTGCGCCAATACGACCGTCCATCATATCGCTTGGTGAGATGATATCCGCACCAGCGCGGGCATGACTCAATGCTTGTTTGACCAACGCTTCAACCGTTGCATCGTTGGTGACATAGCCCGTTTCATCGAGCAAGCCATCCTGACCATGACTGGTGTAAGGGTCAAGTGCCACATCGGTCATGACCACCATCTCAGGAATGGCATCTTTAATCGCTTTGATGGCAGTGACGGCCAAGCCATTTTCATCATAAGCGTTTTCGGCTTTTTCGGTTTTTAGACTTGGGTCGATGACGGGGAATAGGTCAATGGTCGTGACACCCAAGCTTAATAGTTGCTTGGCATACTCGATTAATAAGTCGACACTTAAACGCTCAACGCCTGGCATACTGGCGACTGATTGACGTTGATTTTTGCCGTCTAATACGAATACCGGTGCGATGAGGTGCTTTGGCTCAAGGGATACTTCTTGTACCATGGCACGAATATTATCGTTATAGCGCAGGCGGCGAAGACGGGTAGCAGGGAATGAACGATTAAAAACGTAGCTCATAGGTGACTCCTAAGACTCTGTGATTAACTAATTTGTAGGATAACGAATTATTTATTTTAAAAAATAGGTTTCAAATTCATTCTAATACCGTGCCAAAATCGCTGATTGTCGCAGTTATACTATCGATGCGCGCTTGCATGGCCGTAAAATGAATGTCTTTGACAATGAAAGAAGCATAGACTCAAATCCGATGGTTTCGCCAATAACACAGCATGAAAAGCGATGTATTAGAAGCGATTTTTTAATGCAGATTTGGTAAAATGGCGCTTTTATGCGTGGTAGTTTACCACATTGACAACTGGGAAGCGAAAATGCCAGCAGATTTTAGCGAGAATCAACCAATCAACCCACCAGTAGAAGACGGGGATAAACTTGACAGTGCCAATGTGGCGACACATATGCAGCACCTTGTGGCAGAGGAAGGTCTACACTTAGAAGCCAAACCCGATATGGCGCGTACCGCACAGCGCTTGGCAGAGGCAATCAATGACCATAGTAACTTTATTAATCATCTAGGCATGACTTTCAGCTATGAAAATGGGCAAGCCGTGGGGCGATTTGACCATACTGAGTCCTTGCTTGGTAACCCGAATTTTCGTATTTTACATGGTGGTGTCGCTGCGACTATGTTGGATACCATTGGCGGCTTGGCGGGCATGATTGAGATTTATCGACGTGACCAAGGTACGCTAGAAGATAAAAGTAACAAGGTAAAACGCTTGGCCACCGTGGATTTGCGCATTGACTATTTAGCGCCTGGTCGCGGTAAGCACTATATTGCCACCGCTGAGGTCATTCGGATGGGGCGTAAAGGTTGTACCACGCGTATGATGCTGCACAACGATGAGGGCAAAGCCATTGCACATGGGCTAGCCAGTTACGCCTACTAATATCAATTGAGTTAAGTTAAAACAAAAACCCGTCATTTGATGATTGACGGGTTTTTTACTTCAATATTGAACTGTGAAAAACAGATTAAGGCTGTGCCACCGGTTGATTGACGGTTTGGGTGCGTTGTAATGTATCTTCAGTACGTTGGGCAACGCGGCTAACCTTGTCACTGACGTTTTCAAACTGAGGGCTTGGTGGATTGACTGGTACATCTAAGTTCACACCACCGCCTAGCGCTTGGTACAGTTGAATTTGACTGTTTAACTGTTCTTGACGCAAGTTTAAGATACTTTGCTCAGTTGAGAAAATGGAACGCTGCGCATCTAGCACACCCAAGTAATTGTCCAAACCGGCTTTGTTACGTGCGTTGGCGATTTGGTAGTTCTTTTGGTTGGCTTGTGCCATACGATTCATCGCAGCCAAGCGGTCATCTAACGTTTGGCGAGTTGCCATCACATCGTTGACTTCGCGGAAAGCCGTTTGAATCGATTTTTCGTAGGTGTTTAGCGCTTGTTGCTGGGCGATTTCGCTGATGTCGTAATTGGCTTGACGCAGACCACCATCAAAAATCGGTAAGCTAACTGAAGGGCCGATACCCCAACTAAAACCACCTGACTTGAATAAATCGGTCAAATCACTACTCGCAAAGCCCAAGTTACCCGCGAGTGAAATCGTCGGGAAGAACGCCGCACGTGCGACATTGATATTAGCGCCCGCTGATTTTAGGTTAAATTCTGCTTGGCGAATGTCCGGACGATATAATAATAACTCACTTGGTAAGCCTGCGCTTAATACCGTGTTATTGGTAATACGGCTGATAGCCGCCGGTGGCAATAAGCTGTTTTCAATCGGGCTACCGACCAAGAAACGTAACGCATTGCGGTTTTTTTGTAGGGCAGTTTCGGCGTTTGAGATAGCGACACGTGCTTGTTCAACCGCGGCTTGTGCTTGTACTGAGCTAAGCTCCGAGTCAAGGCCGGCTTTAAAGCGTAACTGGTTGATACGCTGTGACTCTAAACGCGTGGCTAACGTGCGTTTGGCCAAGTCAAGTTGCGCAAGATTGTAGCTGTATGACACATAACTTTGGGCAATATTGCTGATTAAGCTGATTTGTACCGCATCCTTGGCAGCCGTGGTGGCCAAAAAGCTTTGTAACGCGGCTTGTTTTAGACTCGCGACACGTCCCCAAAAGTCAAACTCATAAGCTGACATGGCTAGGCCAATATTATAGCTATCTGTTGCATCAGCCCCACGAGTGGAACCATAGCTAGCACCTGCGCTTGAACCAATTTTTGCCGCATCATTGATATCGGTAATTTGGTATTGGGCACGCGCGCGTTGAATCGCAAGCATGGCGGCTTCAACGTCTTTATTGTTATTAAGGCCAGTAGCGATAAGTTGCTTCAAGCGGTCATCACTATAAAAATCTTGCCAGCGCTGATTGGCAATGCTTGGCTGATTAGCATTGCTGATAGTTTGGCTGTCATTGGCATTGTAGGCTTCAGTTGGGCTGATTTGCGGGTGGGCAACCACTGGGTCAGTTTTGACTTTAGGAATCGATTGACAGGCCGTTAAGGCGAATACACTGGCACACAATAACGACAAACGAAAACGAGCTGTATGAGTCATAGAGTTTTCCTAGATGGGATAACAAATGCGATAAAAAATCGTAGGGCTATCCTAGCAAAATAGCAAATGTTACATAACAGTTATTTAGTTATCAGGCGACTGCTAAATAGCCGTATCGCCCAATAGCAATATAACTGAATATGGATTAACTAAATGGGTGTTACTTGAGTAAAGACAAGGCCTGTATGGGCATTGGGCGCATACAGGCAGTTTTACAATTAAGGTTGGTTTGGGGTGTCACTTGGGGTAGGGTGGTAAACCACATTACTGTTACCGCCAAGGGTTGGCTCAATCGGCTGGGCAGATTTGGTCATCCCTGAGTTGTCGGTTGGTGGGGTAGATTTGTCCTTAAAGATAGAGCGAATCCACACATAGAACATTGGGATAAAGAACACACCCAAGATGGTCGCACTGACCACACCGCCTAACACACTGGTGCCAATCGCACGTTGACTACCTGAACCTGCACCCGTTGCAAAGAATAACGGCACCACACCCATACCAAAGGCAAGTGATGTCATAATAATCGGACGTAAGCGCTGGCGTGCCGCGACAGTAACCGCATCAAACAAGTTATGTCCCGCATCTTGACGCTCTTTAGCAAATTCAATAATCAAGATGGCGTTCTTGGCAGATAGACCAACAACCGTTAATAAACCGACTTGCAGGTAGATATCATTAGACAAGCCACGCGCACCGGTGAAGATGGCTGCCCCTAATACCCCAAGCGGAATAACCAATAACACCGCAAACGGAATAGACCAGCTTTCGTATAAGGCGGCAAGGCACAAGAATACCACCAAGATAGAAATTGCGTACAGGATAGGGGCTTGCGCGCCTGATTTTTTCTCTTCCAGTGACAGCCCCGTCCACTCATAGCTGATACCTGCCGGTAACTTAGCAATCATGGCTTCCATCGCTGCCATGGCTTGGCCAGTACTCAGACCGGGTGCAGCATTACCTTGTAAGTTCATTGACGATAAGCTGTTATAGCGGTTCAGGCTTGGAGAGGCATATTGCCATTCGCCAGTGGCAAAGGCGCTAAATGGAATCATCTGATTTTGGTTATTGCGCACATACCATTTGTTGATATCGTCTGGCGTGGTACGGCTATCAGCATCCCCCTGCATATAGACTTTTTTGACACGACCACGGTCGATAAAGTCATTGACGTAGCTACTACCCCAAGCCGTTGCTAGCAAACTATTAACGGTCGATGGGTCTACACCCATAGCGGCTGCGCGGTCATAGTCGATATTGATTTTGTATTGTGGCGCATCTTCTTGGCCATTCGGGCGCACACCTACGACTTCTTTACTTTGTGCAGTCATGCCAAGTAGCATGTTACGTGCATCGAGTAAGCCCTGGTGACCAACGTTACCCGAGTCTTGTAGTTGCAAGTCAAAACCCGTTGCAGTGCCCAAGCCTTGAATCGCCGGTGGGGCAATCGCATACACTTGCGCTTCGTTAATTTGGGTCATAAAGTAACCCATGGCTTTTTTGGCGATATTTTGCGCAGTATTAGCATCACCCGGACGTTCTTCCCAGTCATTTAAGCGCACAAACGCCAAACCCATGTTTTGCCCTTGACCGGCAAAGCTAAAGCCGTTGACAGTAAACACCGAAGCGACGTTATTTTTTTCTTGGGTTTGGTAATAGTTATAAACTTTATCAATCACCGCTTGCGTTTCACCTTGGGTCGAACCAGCAGGTAATTGAATCAAGGTCATGAGCATACCTTGGTCTTCTTCGGGTAAGAATGAACTTGGAATACGCATGAACAGTAATGCCAATACACCGACAATCGCTGTATAGCCAACGAAATAGATGAGTTTGTGCTTGGTACTACGTCCGACAAAGTTTTCATAGCGTAAACTTAGCTTGTTAAAGCCACGGTTAAACCAACCAAAAAAGCCTTTTTCATCTGAATGACTCTTATCATGGATTTTGCTACGTTTTAACAAAGTTACGCACAGCGCAGGGGTAAAAATTAACGCAACCAAAGCCGATAACGCCATACTACTGATTAACGTTACTGAGAACTGCTTATAGATAACGCCGGTTGAACCACCGAAGAAGGCCATTGGCAAGAATACTGCTGATAGAATCAACGCAATACCGATAACCACTTTGCTGATTTCACGCATGGATTCGCGTGTGGCCTCGACAACTGACATGTCTGGATTTTCTTCGAGCAGGCGCTCAACGTTTTCGACGACGACAATCGCATCATCAACAAGTAGACCGATCGATAGAACCATCGCAAACATGGTCAAGACATTAATACTAAAGCCAAGTGCATACAAAATTGCAAACGTACCAAGTAATACCACAGGAACCGCTAGGGTCGGGATTAAGGTAGCGCGCCAGTTTTGTAAGAATAAGAACATGACCAAGAATACTAGCAAAATGGCTTCGGCTAAGGTCTTAATTACTTCTTCGATAGATAATTTAACAAATGGGGTCGTGTCATAGGCCACCACGGCTTTTAGACCCGGTGGAAAATTCGCTTCAAGTTTTTTGATTTCAGCGACGACTGCATCGTGGGTGCTTAAGGCATTCGCGCCAGTCGCAAGCGAAATACCGATACCTGAAGCATCATTACCATTGTACTGTGCGATGGATGCGTAACTTTCACTACCGATTTCGACAGTTGCGACATCGCCTAAACGAACTTGTGCGCCATTGGTATCGGCTTTTAATAAAATATTGCGAAATTGTTCTGGGGTCTGTAGATAGCTTTGTACAGACACGGTCGCATTGATAACCTCACGGCCAGAGGCGGTTGGTTGTTGGCCAATTTGACCGGCCGATACTTGCGCATTTTGGGCGCGAATAGCGGTTGCAACATCAGCGGGTACTAGACCATACTCGCGTAGACGCGCGGGATCTAACCAAATACGCATAGCGTAGGCACTACCGAATACGCTAACTTCACCCACCCCGTCGACACGGCTGATTTGGTCAACCATGTTTGAGTTGATATAGTCGGCGATATCCGCGCGATCCATACTACCGTCTTCAGATACCACCCCAACCACCATCAAGAAACCACTGGTGGATTTGGCAACGTTCACGCCCATGCGCTGTACCATCTCTGGTAGCGAGCTCATGGCAGACTGTAGTTTGTTTTGCACTTGAACTTGGGCAATGTCTGGATCTGTACCGCTCTCAAATGTCAAGGTGACTTGGGCAGAACCGGCTGATGAACTGTTCGATGACATATACATCAAACCATCCAGACCTTTCATCTTTTGCTCAATAATCTGAGTGACGGAATCTTCAATGGTCTGTGCCGATGCACCCGGATAACTGGTGCTAATACTCACAGTCGGTGGGGCAATCCTCGGGTACTGCTCAACGGGCAGATTGAGGATAGCCATCACCCCCAGGAGCATTGCCAACATGGCAATAACCCAAGCAAAAATCGGGCGATTAATAAAAAATTGTGACATGACGTCTCCCTCAGAGTTGCCAGGTTATTTTACGACACGTGATGCGACGATCGTGGTGGTTGAAGCAGTAACACGGGTTGGTGCATTGGCGGTGGCATTACTTGCAGCGGGTCGGTTGGCCGTTGGTGCATTCTGTACAGCACCGTTATTCGTGGCGGCTGTTGCGCTCGCGACATAAGGTTTTACCACGACTTGTTGATCTGGTTTGACTTTTGAACCACCGATGATAACCACGTTTTCGCCTTGTTTGAGGCCGCTAGTAACAATCCATTTGCCGTCATAGTTACCCGATACGGTTACCGGACGTACTTGGATTTTGTTAGTGGCATCGACGATATTGACGGTGGTATCACCTTTTGGTGTGCGAGTGACCGCACTTGATGGTAGCAGTACTGCGTTATTGACCACACCTTGTAAAATCTCGGTATTAACTAGCATACCAGGTAGTAGCACGCCACTGTCATTACGCATCACAGCGCGGAGATTGACGGTATTGGTGTTTGAATCAACACGCGCTTCGCTAAATGACAATTGGCCAATTTGTGGATAGATACTGCCATCGGGTAATTTGACTTGAACTTGAACGGTATTCACCGCACTCACATCGCCTTTGCCCAATTGTTGACGCAATGCCAACAACTCTGCACTCGATTGGCTGATATCAATATAAACTGGGTTTAGCTGTGAAATCGTCAATAACTGAGTTTGGCCTGCGGTAGCAAGCGCACCGACATCGACACTTGAGCGACTGGTCACGCCACTGATAGGGGCTTTGACAATCGTGCGATTGACGTTCAACTGGTTGTTGTTAATCACTTGCTGTGCGCCACGGCTAGCAGCGACAGCGGCATCGATATTCGATTTTGCCACGCCAACTTGGGCTTGGGCGTTTTTGACCGCTGCTTCAGCGGTGCGTACTTGGGTAACGCCAATATCGTATTCTTGGGCTGAGATAGCTTGGGTACCACGTAATTGCTGTAAACGCGCTAAGTTAGCTTTGGCAAGTGCCAATTCAGCTTGGCGGCTTTCTAAACTTGCGACGGCGTTATTGTAACTGGCACGTGCAGTATTGATGCTGGCAACGGCTTGTTCCAAATCTGCTTTACTACCGGCTAATACGCTGTTGTAGCTGTCAGAGTTAACTTGGTATAACGCCTGACCTTGGCGGACAAAGCTACCTTCGCGGAATAGTTGCTTGTCGATAATACCAGTGACCTGTGGGGTAACGACGGCTTCTTGGTAGGCAACGACTTTACCCGATAGTGATTTGGTCAAAGGAACAGACTCAAACTTCACCGGTAGTACATTTACCGTTGTTGGGGGCATTTGTTGTGCGGCGGCTTGCTGTTTGGCAGCGTCATCTGACTTACTACAACCCAGCAATACGCTAGAGCTTGCTAATGACACCATTAACAATACAGGGTATCTCATACTTACCTCGGTGATGAAAAGACTATGCTATGTGACAGCAACATAGATAGGCAGAAACAAAATGTTATTTATCTTAAAATTTTATTGCGCGATTAAGAACGATTATTATAAATGATATGCAACACTGATGTTTGAAAAATTGTTAAAAAATTTTTACTAAATTCACATTTTTGTTACAAAATACTACTCATTTGACAAAAATTTATTGGCATTTTTATAAAAAATGTGTACAAAGTGAGATAAAACTCATCACTAAGCAATTATTTAGCTATATCAATACTAAAATGTTGAATAAATAGATTTGCTAAAGTTTCGACCAAAGCAGCTGGCATATCGTGACCTAGACCATCAACCAACCTAAGACTAGAATACCGAATCGCTTTGTGTAGGGCTTGGGCATGCGTGGGTGGGATTAGACGATCTTCAGTACCGTGTACAATCAAAGTCGGTTGGTGGATTTGTTTATCAATAGCGACCAATGAGCCCGTTGCTAGGATAGCAAGCAGCTGACGTTGGGTGCCTTTGGGATAAAACCGACGTTTAAACAGCTTTTTTGCTTTTTCCAAGGCATCGTGCTCGTCAAAGTAATCAGGGCTGGCAATGGTTTTGATGGTTTCGACAAATTGTTGGGTGAGCGCCTCATAATCGCTTTTATCCGGTAAGGGTTGGCTAAACGCACGTAGTGGTGTCCAAGCAGGCGGGCGTGAAAAAGGTCGGTTATTACTCGTGGAAAGTAGGCCAAGCTTTTGAACCTGATGCGGATAACGCACCGCCATGATTTGGGCAATCATGCCGCCCATGGATTGACCAATCACATGATAGTGGCGGATTTTTAGGACAGTGAGCAGTTGATAGACATCTTCTGCCATATCATACAAATCATACGGTGTTTCAACTTCTAGCGGTAAACCAAAGCCAAAACGGCCAATTAATTTGGCTTTGTACCATTTGGAATCGTGGGCATCGGTGAGTTTTTTGTGCTTAAGCTTACTGGATTTGCCAATATCGCGGTTATCAAAGCGAATAACGCGAAACCCCGCTTCGATTAAGGCATAGCAAAACTCATTGGGCCAGACCAAGCTTTGTGCCCCAAGCCCCATAATTAATACAATTGCTGGATGATAGGGGTTGCCGCCTACTTCGACATAAAACTTGTATTTTGGCGTGCGCACTTTGGCCGAATGCATAAAGTCGGCATGTTTGGAAGGTTTGAATTCAATCAAGGGTGGGGTCGTTGAGGTCATTCGTTATTAACAGTGCGCTGATTAAACATCAATGAAAACTGGCACCACTGTAACAAAGCGAAATGACTAATTGATGACGTTACCAATGAATTAGTACAGATAAAGTCAATTCATTGGCAACCTTAACCAAGTTACAAGCACTAATCTTGAAATTAGTATAAACGCTGACTGGCTAAGGTCATCAAGTCTAGCAAACCTTGGCGATATTGTGACTCTGGTAACGTCAGTACCGCCTCACGTGCTAGGGCAGTTTCTTGCAAGGCTTTATTGCGACAATAATCAAGCGAGCCACTGGCTTTGACGATATCAATGATTTCGCTGCTATCTTTGACTTCACCAGTTTGAATCGCTAGACGTAAGGTTTCGTGCGTGTCACCGCTCGTCATTTCCAATGCCTTGATTAATGGCAAGGTAGGTTTACCTTCGGCAATGTCATCACCCACGTTTTTACCCAAGACTGCGCTATCACCGGTAAAGTCCAAGACATCATCAATGATTTGGAACGCATTACCAAAATGCTGCCCAAACGTAGCAAATGCCGCATCAAACTCAGGGCGATTATGCAAGATACTCACGCCTTGGCTTGCCATCATAAACAGACGCGAGGTTTTGCCGTCGATGATTTTCATATAATCATCTTCGGTGGCCTGCGGGTTGTGTTGGTGCTGTAGCTGTAACACTTCACCTTCCGCGATATCACAGGTACCATCAGAGAATAGCTGTAACAGCGGCAACGAGCCAAAGCCAACCAATAAATTAAACGCGCGTGCAATCAGATAATCTCCAACCAACACCGCAGTTGGGTTGTCCCAAGTCGCATTCGCGGTGGGTTTACCACGGCGCATACCTGAGGCATCAATCACATCATCATGTACCAAAGTCGCCGTGTGTAGCATCTCAGTAATCGCACCCAAATGCATCGCTGGTTCAAACGGTTTATCCTCACAGATACGCGAGCATAGTAGCGAAATCAAGGGGCGCATACGTTTGCCGCCCGCGTCAATCACGTGTTGGCTAACAGCCATCACCAGTTTGACCTTGGAATTTAGGCTACCGAATACTTGCTTATCCATAATCGCAAAGTCATCCGCGACGATAGACTGAATTTGGCCATAGCTAATCGGATTGCTGTTCGTATCTTTTGTATCAAAGGTATCGTTTAGTTTAGACGCGCTTTCTTGCGCTTGGACATTGTTACAAGACATAAGGGGCTCACTGTGCTCACGGCAAACAAATACGCGTTATTATTTTATCCCACAAAATACCAAATAATAGTTCATAGAGCGGGCGTATAAGCCATTGATGGGTTAAAGGAAATGCACAAATCATAGCACAAGTTAAAAGTCAAAAACATCATTACAAATCATTGGCAAAATTGATTGATTTTTTGGTCAAAAAGCCGTAAAATTTCGCCCTTATCTATTTAAGGCTCTGTTTATGCCGAGCATAAGCAGATTTCCCTGTGTATCCGTTACAAGTGCTATCGCTGTTGGTAGCCACGGTGTACGGGTTTTTTGGAGCAACCAACATGTATGCAGTAATCAAAAGTGGTGGTAAACAACATCGTGTCACCCCAGACGAATTGTTAAAAGTCGAATTGCTAAAAGCCGAAAAAGGCGACACCATCAAAATCGAAGACGTATTGATGGTCGTTGACGGCGCAGACATCAAAATCGGTCAACCAGTGGTTGCCGGTGCGGTAGTCGAAGCGGAAGTGGTTGAACATGGTCGTGGCGAGAAAGTACGTATCGTTAAACACAAACGTCGTAAACACTACCACAAAGAACAAGGTCACCGTCAATGGTATACCTTGCTAAAAATCAAATCAATCAACGCCTAAGACTGGCTTTGATATCACCCATTTATCGCTAGGAGCTAACTCATGGCACATAAGAAAGCAGCCGGTTCTACCCGTAACGGTCGTGATTCTAACCCAAAAATGTTGGGCGTAAAAATCTTCGGTGGTCAACAAGTGACTGCTGGTAACATCATCGTTCGTCAACGTGGTACTGAATTCCACGCTGGTGAAGGCGTAGGTATGGGCCGTGACCATACACTATTTGCTTTGACTGATGGCGTTGTAAAATTTGCCGTTAAAGGTAAATTCAACCGTCGCTACGTATTCGTAGAAAGCGCGTCTTAATCGACTGATTTACATTATCTCGATTGAGTCGTCAAAACCCAACAAGCTTATACAATAGTTTGTTGGGTTTTTTTATGCCGATTAATTAAGAAATTCACCACCAATCATTGTTACTGTCAGATTAATAAAGTCACTCAACATAGCCAAATAGGCGATTTGCTAAGATTTGTGTTACATTATTTACAACTACAAGCATAATCATTGCAACCGCAGACTAGAAGCGTAAGAAAAATTACGACACAATAGCCTCAGTTTAAAAACGCCGCTTTATCACTAGCTAACTTGTAGTGTCATAACTACTAAATTTTAAATTGATAAATCAGCTTTTTTAAAATTATCTTGTTACATTATGAGGAAATAAAATGACTATCTTAGATAAAACCTTGACTACTACTTGGGCAAAAACAATCGCAACGACGACCTTGGGCATGGCTATGACGGTGGGCGCACCGGTTGGTATCAGTATGTTAACCATGAGTAGCGCACAAGCTGCGCCAGCAAGTGAAGCAACCGCTGCCAAAAACCTAAATAAGCTATTGACCA
>CALJUC010000111.1 GCA_937975585.1 uncultured Moraxella sp.
CAGGAATGGTCACCCCAAAAATCGCTTCTTTTTTCTCACCAATTTCGGTACGTTCAGCGATATAGCGTAAGCGGTCAAAATTCATATTGGCACCGCATAGCACAGCAACGCAGTTTTTGCCTTGAAGGTTATGTTCTTCGATGTATTTTTTCATACCGGCAACAGCCAAGGCACCCGCTGGCTCGACGATACTGCGATTTTCGTCATACACGTCTTTGATGGCAGCACAGACCTCATCATTGCTACAGGTAACGACATTCGGGTCAACTAA
Organism: uncultured Moraxella sp.; assembly: GCA_937975585.1. Taxonomy (GTDB): domain Bacteria; phylum Pseudomonadota; class Gammaproteobacteria; order Pseudomonadales; family Moraxellaceae; genus Faucicola. Next base: position 272 of record CALJUC010000111.1, read on the forward strand.
GATACCTGAGCCATCGCTTTTTTGTAGTTTCACGACTTCAAATGGCAACTCACCAATTTGGGCAACCGCGACACCATCAACGAATAAGCCGACTTGCGGTAAACGCACGCGTTCGCCAGTTTCGAAGGCGGCTTTTAGACAAGCAGCTTCTTCTGGCTCAACGGCAATAACTTGCACATGCGGTGCGATTTCGCCCAAGAAAGCCGCGATACCAGCGACCAAACCACCACCCCCAACGGCGATAAATACATAGTCCACTTGGCGCCATTGCTGGATAAGCTCCATCGCAATCGTGCCTTGACCCGCGATAACAAGCGCATCATCGTACGGTGGGATAAAAGTCATGCCATCATCTTCGGCAAGTTGGATGGCATAGCGATTGGCTTCATCAAAGCTGTCGCCATGTAGCAACACATTGCCACCTAAGGCTTTAACCGCGTTTACCTTGATATCCGGGGTGGTTCGTGGCATCACAATGATATTGTTAATTTTTAGGCGGCTAGCAGAATACGCCACACCTTGGGCATGGTTACCCGCTGAAGCGGTAATCACGCCAAGCGCTTGTTCTTCAGGGCTTAATTGGCTAATACGGTTATAGGCACCGCGTAGTTTGAATGAAAATACCGGTTGTAAGTCTTCACGTTTAAAACGAATATCATTGCTAAAACGGCGGCTTAAGAGTTTGGCAGGTTCAAGTGGGGTTTGGATGGCGGCATCATAGACCGTCGCTTGTAGGATGAGACGTACCCAATCTGATAACATAATTTCACCTAAGAATCATTAGGACATAATAAAAAACTGAATAACCAAAAAGTTGGCAACAGAAATACTCAATCGCCTAAGGCTATTATATAACTAGCACTATAATATAGATAATGACTAACAATATAGATAATGACTAACGAACCTATTTTATCGCTTGTTTACGTCATTTTAATACGCTATCAAACGCGCTTGCTGTACGATTGGCACATTTGTTCGCGCGTTTTTTTCGTCAAATGCGTTTAGTTGACGATAACCAATCACCATGAATATTGGGATGACAAAAAATAGGACGTAGACACAATTTATTGCGGATGAAAATAAGCTCTTAGATTATGCCTTTGGGGGTTAGCTTGCAAGTGTTTTTACGGTAAAATAAGTTAAGTGATAGATAGCGATTAGTTTTTAGTCGAGGTTAGTTTATTACAAACGATTATTTTATATAGGGCATAAGGGCACACATCATGACAGCAACCACCCAACAACAGCAAAAACAGGCCGTTGCGGCTGAAGCACTCAAATACATCGAATCAGGTATGGTTCTCGGTGTGGGCACCGGTAGTACCGTCAACTGCTTGATTGAGTTATTGCCAAAGGTCAATCTTAAAGGTGCGGTCGCAAGCTCACAAGTGACTGAGGACAAGCTACGTGCGTTGGGTATTGAAATCATGGACCTTAACTTTACCGGTACACTCGACTTGTATATCGATGGTGCCGATGAAGTCAATGAAAACCTACAGCTTGTCAAAGGCGGTGGTGGTGCATTGACCCGTGAAAAAATCGTGGCCGCTGCCTCAAAAGAATTTATCTGTATGGTCGATGAAAGCAAATGGGTAAAACAGCTTGGTGTGGGTTTTCCGTTACCGATTGAAGTGTTGCCACAAGCACGCTCCTATGTGGCGCGTGAGTTGGTACAAATGGGCGGTGAGCCGGTCTATCGCGAAGGCTTCGTTACGGACTATGGTAACGTTATCTTAGATGTATATGGCCTAGACATCCAAGTCCCAGCCGAGATGGAGCAACGCATCAATAATATCGTTGGCGTGGTCTGTAATGGTTTATTTGCGGCACAAGCAGCCGATAAGCTACTCATTGCTTCAGCGCAAGGTGTCCAAACGTTAACAGCAAAGTAATGGTTAAAAAATTAACGATTGAGCCGTGAAACTTGGCATAAAAAAGCGCTTATCAAATCGATAAGCGCTTTTTACTACCTATATCATCGGCACGCAATTATTGCATGTATTGGCCGCCGTTGATGTTAATGGTCGCACCAGTAACAAATCCTGCACCATCGCTAACCAAGTACATAACCGCCGCTGCGATTTCTTCTGGTGTTGCCAAACGACCTAGTGGGATACCGGCTTTGATGCTTTCCAATACTTTCTCTGGAACAGCCATCACCATCTTAGTACCGGTGTAACCCGGGGCAACCACGTTGACGGTTACGTTTGATTTAGCACCTTCTTGAGCCAATGCTTTGGTAAAGCCAATGATACCTGCTTTAGCTGCTGAGTAGTTAGCTTGACCGAACTGGCCTTTTACGCCGTTGATTGAACTGATGTTAACGATACGGCCTGATTTTTGCTCAAGCATTTTGTTGTATACTGGGAATGTGGTGGTGTAAAGTGATTTTAAGTTGGTGTCTAGTACTGCTGACCACTGTTCAAAGCTCATTTTTTTGAAGGTTGAGTCACGCGTGATACCAGCATTATTGACTAATACGTCAATGTGGCCTGCTTTTTCAATCGCTTCATTGATAGCTTGGGTAGCGGTTTCATGGTTGGTTAAGTCAGCTTGTAGGAAGGTAAAGTCATCAGCATTTAAACCTTCTTCTTTTAGCCAGTCTTGGCCGCGGTCAGAAGTGCTGTCAGCACGTGGGGTGTAAGTTGCAATAACATGGTAACCTTCGTTAACCAATGAACGGCAAATCTCAGTACCGATACCGCCTAGTGCGCCAGTAACTAAAGCTATTTTTTTATTTTGAGTATTGGTTGACATAACATTCTCCTTTGTTAAGTGTCTTTTTGGTCGTATTTTATTAAAGTAGCATCGGTGAATTTCTAAAAAAGATTTGAGTAGTCCTTTAGCTATTGTCATAGTAACAAAAAATACTGACAGATTAGTGATAACTATACAAAAAATAACGTGATTAATTTTTATTGATATTAGTGGAATTGCAAACTATCATTTATTAATTAATGCTATAAAGTACTTACCATTCACCGATGAATATGCTAGGCTTAAACATTGCAATAATGATAGCCTCATAAAGGCTAGGGCAACGGAACATAAGGGTCAGATTGAGCCAATAACCAGTATGGGATTAACGTAGGGCGGTTAGTAAATGACGGGTAAATATAACGACAGTAATTCTGATAGCAGTAACCTCGATAGCAAACCTATGCCAGGTCATCATATATCTAACCAGCACCTTAACACCACACCGTCAACCTTAGCTAAGGATAGCCAAATTACTGATCAAGGAACGAGTCAAGTCAATATCACTTCCGCGCCAATCCATACCCAAACCAACGCCAAGCTTGCATCCAACACTATGAGTCATGGTAAACCCACACCCGAACAGCTCGAAACCTTGCGAATGGCCAGTGCATTTGCCTATCGAATTTGGGAAGCCAAGCCCAATGCTGTACAAGCCTTTTTACGTAGCTATCCGCTAGCCACACCCTTAAGTGAACAACAAATTAAAGACTTAATCCGTGATTATACCTTGGATGAAGATTGCCAAGTGGCCGATGATGCCACGGTTATGCGTGGGTTGCGTCATCTGCGTAACTTTTTACAACTGCGGTGGATTTGGCAAGATGCGTTACAGTTGATTAGCCTTGAACAGCTAACGTGGGAATTAACCAAGTTTGCCGATTACTGCCTAATTTTTGCCAAAGACTATGTCTATCAAAACTTGATAAAGCGCTATGGTGAGCCGATTTTTTACACGGGCAAAAACAAGCCGAAAGTTGATGATATGGCCATCATTGCCATGGGTAAAATGGGTGCGCAAGAACTGAATTTATCCAGTGATATCGATTTGATTTTTGTTCACCAAGGTCAAGGTGATACCGATGGCGACAAGGTCAATGGCACTAAGTCAATTGATAATAAAAAGTTTTTTACCAAATGGGGTCAAGGTATTATCGAGCTACTCGATAAACACACCCAAGACGGCTTTGTGTTTCGCATTGATATGCGCTTGCGTCCGTGGGGTGATGGGAGCGACTTGGCGATTCATTTATCGGCACTCGAAAAATACTTTGCTCAACATGGCCGCGCGTGGGAGCGCTTTGCGTGGCTAAAAGCGCGTGTGGTGAATCCGATTAGTTTTGATGATGAATTAGAAGCGTTAATCAAGCCGTTTGTCTTCCGTTATTATGTCGACTATAGTGCGTTTGCCGCACTGCGTGAGATGAAGTCGCTTATCCAAAGCCAGGTTGAACAGCGTCAAGACAACGATAATGTCAAATTGGGTGCCGGCGGTATTCGTGATATCGAGTTTATCGTCCAGTCATTTCAGCTTATCTATGGCGGGCGTGTATCCGATATTAAGGTCAAAAATTGCCTTAAAGCCATGCATCAGTTACACCTGTTTGGCTATTTGGATGATGACACTTATCAAGACTTGGATGCAGCTTATCGCTTTTTGCGCAGGCTTGAGCATGGTATCCAAGCCATCAATGATGAGCAAACCCAACGCTTGCCCAAAAACCCTGAGTTACAACGTAATTTGGCCTTGGTACTTGGGTTTAATGACTGGCAAGCGTTGCTTGAGCAGTTAAATAGTTATCGTGATACTGTTAAAGAGCCGTTTGATAACTTGGTCAGCGAGCGTCAACAACCTACCGAAGCGTGGGTTATCGACCAACAACAGAACTTAACTGAGTTGGATGACCGATTAACCAGTGACAATCAGCAAAAACTCACCCAATTTTGGCAAAGTAAACTGGTGACTACGCTGTCGGATGAAGCCAAAAAACGCTTAGATACCGCGTATCCGATTTTGATTAATGGCTTACTGCACGCTGATTTGACGGATGAAGGTATCAATATCGCCTTGCCGCGGCTATTAACCTTGCTTGAGTCGATTAGTCGGCGCTCGATTTATTTGATTATGTTTGCTGAAAACCCAGCGGCAACGACCAAATTAATGCCGATGTTGGCCGCTAGCCCGTGGATTGCCAGTGAGCTTGCCAGTTATCCGGTGCTGCTTGATTCATTCCTGCGCGAAAAATACCGTCATTTACCAGAAAAAGAAGAACTCAGCAGTATTTTGCGTCAGCAATTGCTACGTGTTGAGCCGGGCGATGATGAAGGATTGTTAAACGCATTTCGGTTTTTCAAAAAAACCCAAGTATTGGCCGTTGCGGCAAGTGATGTATTGGCAGAGCGCCCCATTATGAAGGTGTCTGATTCACTGACCTTCATCGCAGAAGTCGTCTTGCAACAAGCGTTAGAGCGGGTGTTTAGTGAATTGGTCAAAAAGCACGGCTATCCGATTAATGCCCATGGTGAACCGGTTAGTGAACATCATAACGGGTTTGCCATCATCGGTTATGGTAAACTAGGCGGCCTCGAAATGAGCTATAGCTCAGATTTGGACTTGGTGTTTATCCATGAGATTGATGAAGAAGCCATGACCTTGGGCGAAAAGCCGATTAGTGGGATGAAATTCGCAGCACGATTGGCGCAAAAACTGATGAACTATCTGACCACGCAAACTCGCGATGGTCGCGCCTATGAGATTGATATGCGTCTGCGTCCGTCAGGGCAAGCAGGAATGATGGTGGTGTCAAGTCACGCTTTTGAGATGTACCAACTGGAAAAAGCATGGGCATGGGAACACCAAGCGTTGGTACGTGCGCGTGCGATTTGTGGTGACAGCCAAGTGATGGCAAGCTTTGACAAAATTCGCCAGACCGTATTGCAACTACCGCGTGCTGTGGATGCGGTGCGTATTGATGTGTCGACCATGCGCCACAAAATGCAAGACCACCTAGGCAGCGATAAACATACCCAGCAGCAAGGGCTGTTTCATCTAAAGCAAGATGCGGGCGGTATGGTCGATATCGAGTTTATGGCACAGTTCGCGGTGTTGGCGTATGCCAATGATTATCCCGAGCTTGCGGTGTGGAGCGATAATGTGCGGATTTTTGAGATGCTTGCCAAGACTGGGATTGTACCCAATGATGTGTGCATCAAGCTGACAGAAGCCTATCTGCGGATTCGTGCGGCAACCCATCGCTTGGCATTGGCCGAACAGCCGATTGTGGTGCCGGATGCTGATTGGCAGGCGTTACGTAGCTTTGTTGATGATACGTGGCAACATCTGATAGGACAACGTCCCCAGCAGTTTTAATCTGAACATTAAGCGAATTTTTGATTCCAGTCGAATTTTTAATAGTATAGTTAACGAACAGCAATGCATACCTGACTCGCAAAGCTATATACTAATGGGTAAGTCAGTACATCTGATAAACCAAATCAAGTAAAGTAAATCAAATCAAAAAGCCAATAGGAGTAAATGATGGCAACAATCCCAAGTATGGCGGATCGTGACGGTGTAATTTGGAAAGATGGTAAAATGGTTGACTGGCGTGATGCCAATATCCATGTGTTAACCCACACGTTGCATTATGGCATGGGCGTATTTGAAGGCGTTCGCGCGTATAAAACACATGACGGTCGCACTGCAATTTTTCGTTTAGAAGACCATACTAAACGTCTATTAAACTCAGCAAAAATTTTCCAATTAAACGTGCCTTACAGCTACGATGAATTCATCCAAGCGCAAAAGGACGTAGTACGCCAAAACAACCTAGAATCAGCCTATCTTCGTCCATTAATTTGGGTAGGTTCTGAAAAATTGGGTATCGCTGCCAAAGACAACACGATTCACGCGATCGTCGCGGCATGGACTTGGGGTGCTTACCTAGGCGAAGAAGGTATGGCCAAAGGTATTCGTGTTAAAACCTCATCGTTTACTCACCATATGCCGAACGTCACCATGTGTAAAGCCAAAGCGGTAAGTAACTACCCAGTGTCAATCATGTCGAACCAAGAAGTGACACGTCACGGTTATGACGAAGCAGTATTGATGGACCCACAAGGCTATGTATGCCAAGGTTCAGGCGAAAACTTGTTCTTGGTGAAAGACGGTGAATTACATACTCCTGATTTGTCAGGTGGCGCGTTAGATGGTATTACTCGTCGTACCGTGATTCAATTCGCCAATGACTTGGGTATCAAAGTACAGGAGCGTCGTATCACTCGTGATGAGTTCTACCTTGCTGATGAAATCTTTATGACCGGTACTGCGGCTGAAATCACCCCAATTCGCGAATATGATGACCATGTCATCGGTTGTGGCGCGCGTGGCGAATTGACTACCAAACTACAAAGCTTGTTCTTTGATGTGGTACAAGGTCGCAATGACAAATACGCGCATTGGTTAAGCTACGTCGACGAATAATCGAACGCCCCATGCAGATTTGTTATATCAGTGATGCAAAAGCCGGACACCAAGCCCAAGTCATGGGTTTGGTGTCTGCGTTATCAGCCTTGGTAAACGTTGAATTAACGACACTAACTTTATCCGGTAATTGGCTATCTCGTTGGCAAATAGCGAATACCGCACTGCCCACGCCACCGGATTTGATTATTGGCGCAGGGCATAGCACACATATACCTGTGTGGCTTATGGGACGGCGTTATCGACAGGCCAAAACCTTGATTGTCATGAAACCCAGCCTGCCGTTATCGTGGTTTGATTTCGTAATGATGCCTGAACATGATGCCAAAGGTAGCCTATCCAATCATGTGCTATTGACCCAAGGCGTGATGAATCGCTTTGTCAATGAACAGCGTCACCAAGCTAACAAAGTATTAATACTATTGGGTGGTACTAACCAACGCTATGCTTTTGATTCGCAAAAGATGCTAGCAGATATTCAGACGCTAATTGAGCATTATCAAGATATTAACGCAAATGTCATCATGACAGATTCACGGCGTACACCAACTGAATTATCCAACTGCCTAAGCAAAAAAAATAATATAGCCGATTTATCTACTTTCCAGTTTTTCCCTGTTGCAAACACGACACCTGATTGGCTTAATGAACAGTACCAAACCGCAAGTCACGTATGGGTCACAGCTGATAGTGTGAATATGATTTTTGAAGCCATGACCGCAGGTTGCCAAGTGGGGCTGATTGAACTGCCCAAACTTAAAACCGATCGCGTGACCAATATGGTCGATAGTCTTATTCAATCAGGCAAAGTCACCACTTTGACTGACTTTCATCAAGGCAAACCATTGCCTAATACTATGCCAATCAATGAAGCCAAACGTGCTGCACAATGGCTACT
>CALJUC010000112.1 GCA_937975585.1 uncultured Moraxella sp.
AGTATTAACCCCTTAAGGAGCCCAAATGACCCCAATTATCGCAACCGCCCTAGCCTTACGGGCAAAAATTGATGAGACCGACCCAGCCTCATTTACCAAGTCAATCAGCAATGTCGCCATCTCAACGGTGGACGGCATTAGCTACCCACGCACATGGGACTTGGAGGACCCAGACACCGAAGTCGGCTACTTAAACGCCAATGAAGTCACCAGTCTCATCCAGCACGAGGGCTTTCGCTTTTGGGGCAATCGCACCTGTAGCGACGACCCCCGCTTTGCCTTTGAGACCACCACACGCACCGCCCAATTTTTGCTTGATACCATCATTGCAGGCTGTTTCCCATTCATTGACAAGCCGCTCACGCCTATTTTAGCCCGTGACATCATCGACAGTATCAACGCAAAGTTACGCCAATTCGTCGCCAAAGGTTGGCTCATCGGTGCAAGCTGCTGGTACAACGAAGAGATTAACAACCCCCAAGATTTAAGCCAAGGCATTATGTATATCGACTATGACTATACCCCTGTGCCAACGCTAGAAAACTTGTTTTTGAACCAGCGTATCACCGACCGCTATTTGGTTGACTTTAGCAAACTAATCGCCCAAACGGCGTAAGGATAAAAAAATGGCAAAACAACTCCCAGCCGTCCTCAAAAACTACAACGTTTTTGTCGATGGCGATAGCTACGCTGGTACCGCCAAGACAATTGAGCTGCCCGAAATCGTCAAAAAAACCGAGGAGTACCGCGGCGCTGGTATGATTGGTGACATCGACCTTGATATGGGTTTTGAGAAGATGGAAAGCACCATCACCTACACGGGTGTTGACAGCCGTCACTTTGCACAGTTGGCAAAGTGTGGCGTCAGTGATTTACCAATTCGCTATGTCGGCGCTTATGAACGCCAAGATATTTGCAAGCACGTTATCCGCGAAGTCTATATGCGTGGCTCGCTCAAAGAGTTTCAGCTCGGTGAGATAGAGCTAGGCTCAATCAACGAGCAAGAGTTGCTGTATGGCGTCACTTATTTAAAAGTCGTTGATGACGGCTTTGAGCTATGCGAAATCGACCTTGTTAACGGCATCTGTATTTTGGGCGGTGTGGACAAAACCAGCCAAATTAACGCACTGCTTGGTCTGTAACCGCTATTTTATCCATGAGTAGGGTGCGTAGAACGCACCCTGCCAAAAAATAATAACCATTTTTAGGAAACTATCATGTCAAAAGACAATCAAACCCAAGACTTACCAACCACTATCGTGCAAAACCCCGACATTGAAACCGTCACCCTTGACACCCCGATTGTTCGTGGCGACACCGTCATCAGTCAAATCACTATTCGCAAGCCAAAGGCAGGGTCATTGCGCGGCTTATCGTTGACCGATGTACTCAAGCTAGAATTTGATGCCATTGCCAAACTCGTCCCCCGTGTCGCCTCCCCTGTACTCGTTGAGCATGACTTGGCGGATATGGACTTGGCAGACTTTACCAAGGTAGCCACAGCGGTGGTGGGTTTTTTCGCCAGTCCAGCGGAGCGAGCCAAGGCAAAAGCGAACCTAGAATCCCAGTCAGCATAGATGACGTGATAGCAGACCTTGCCGTGGTGTTCCATTGGTCGCCCGATGTGTGCGATCAGATGGATTTAGCAGAGCTGATGATGTGGCACGACAAGGCAAGGGAACGTTCAGAAACCAAAAAATAATCTTTAAAGGGGCAATATGGCAAATCTAGATTTATCCGCGACACTCGAACTCATTGACCGTATTTCTGCCCCTTTGCAGTCTATCGTTGCTCAATCTGAGCGCCTGAACCAAGCTTTTGACAAAACTACGGCATCGGTTGAGCAATTCAACGAGACATTATCAAAGGTTAATAGTAGCCGCCTAAACGGTCTTAACCAACCGCTCAATCAAACCAATTCATTATTTTCAAAAGCCCGTGAACACGCACGGGGACTTGCCAGTGATTTAAAACTGGTATTTAGTGCCATTGTAGGCGTGCAAAAAAAAGCGGACAGCTTATCAAAATCATTTGCCGATTACCGCAAAGGTCTGCGAGAGCAAGCGATGGGCAGTATCGCCAAGATGGGCGGCGCAGCTGTCGCAGGTTATCAAATGCTCAAACCTGCTATCGCATTTGATAAGCAAATGAGTGCCACGCAAGCGGTGCTTGAGCTAGATGCCAAGTCAAGTGAACTAGCCATGCTCCGCAATCAAGCTATCACTGAAGGAGCAAGGTCGGCTTTCTCCGCCAGCCAAGCCGCCCAAGCACAGTTTGAGTTGGGTGCAGCGGGTCTCAACAGTCAGCAAGTCTTTGAATCGTTAGCAGGTACATTGGACTTAGCCGCGGCAGGTCAATTGGAAGTTGCCCGTGCTGCTGAAATCTCAGGTGGCGTACTCAATGCCTTCGGTATGCAAGCAAAAGAAATGGGGCGACTGGGTGATGTGATGGTATCCACCGCCAACAAAACATCCGTAGGCATCGAAGATATCGGCGAAGCCATGAAAATGGCAGCACCCGTAGCTAAAATATATGGGGCAAGCCTTGAGCAAACTCATGCGGCTATTGGACTACTTGGTAATGTGGGTATTAAAGGCTCAGATGCTGGTACAGGCATCAAAGCTATTATGGCGCGGCTTGCCACATTGCCAAAACCTGCCAAAGATGCACTGGACACAATCAAAGTTAACCCCGTCAATAAAGATGGCACAATGAAAGACTTTGGTGAGCTGCTCAATGAAATACGCACCAAAACAGAAAAACTATCCACCGACCAGCGCATGGATATCTTTAAAGGTATCGCAGGGCAAGAGCATTTTAGCAAGCTAGAACCGCTCGTTGCTGCTACAGGGGTTATTGACAAAAATACAGGGCAAACCGTCAATAAATTTAAAGAATTGACCACACAATTAGAAAACTCTGCAGGGGCTGCCAAAAAAGTTGCTGATATCCAAATGGATAACTTGGCAGGCGATATTGACCAGCTCAAGGGCGCGTGGGAATCATTATCCATTGCGCTAGGCGGAAAAGGCGGCGTGCTCAATGCTACCCTACGCTCATTTGTGCAAGGATTGACCGAGACGATTAATAAAATCACCGCATGGGCACAAGCTAACCCAGAGCTAGTCAAAACGATTGGTAGTTTGCTACTTAAATTCATCAAATTAAATCTGATTTTGTTTACTATCAAATACAGCGTGGCACTGGTGCTAGGGTCATTTTTCGGTATGCTTGCTCACTTTATCAAATTCGGCGCAATGATGATGCTGGTTAATGCCATATTGGCAAAATTTGGCATCAGCTTTTGGGGCAAGTTTAGGCTCATGGGACAGGCGGTAATGATGTTTGCGCGGTTATTTGGTCGAGCCTTTATGTTTTTGGCGCGTCAATCTATCCCATTTGTCATTACTGCTATCGGTCAATTAGCAACCGTATTACTGACCACCCCTATTGGCTGGGCAATTATGGCAATCGCCGTGGCAGCCTTATTGATTTATAAATACTGGGCACCTATCAAGGCGTTTTTTATCGGATTTTGGGACGGGTTTAAAGCAGGGCTTGCCCCATTAATGGTGACATTGTCTAGTCTGTGGTCAATGCTTGGACAGATTTTTGCGCCGCTCAAACCTGTTATCGACGCTATTGTTTTTGCCATTGGGTGGCTTGCCAGTGCATTCATGTCGTTATTTGCCCCAGCACAAATGACCCAAGCCCAACTTGCAGGGGCAACCAGTGCGGGACAATCGTTTGGTATGATATTAGGCACAATTGTCGGACTCATTGGACAGGTGGTGGCAGGACTCGTCGGCGCCTTGGCTTTAGGACTGCAAACTATTGGTCAAGCTATCGGCACTTTCGCCGCGATGGTCGTCGTACATGGGGGGCAAGCGGTTGCGTATGTTGCAAGCCTACCCGGTCGATTTATGGCATTTTTAGCAGGACTACCTGCTCAGATGTCAGCCATGGGTTCTCAAATCATGACAGGCTTAAAAAATGGCATTATGAATAGTGCAAATGCTGTATTAGATGGCATTAAATCGGTTGCCAGTCGTATCAAATCCGCTTTCACAGGCTTAATGGGTATCCACTCCCCTAGCCGTGTATTCATGGATTACGGCGACAACATCATGGCAGGGCTTAACAACGGCTTACTTGCCAACAATGCCCCTATTCAGTCAATGATTCGCACCTCTGACAATTTGCGCAGCGCGATGGATACCAGTCAAATCAAATTTGACACCCGTAAGCCCATTACCGCATCAATGGCAAACGGTGGTTATGCCAATGCACAGGCAGCCGCACCGATTACTATTATTGTGAATGCCGCTCCGACTCAATCACCTGCCGACATTGCCCAGCTAGTCGCCCAAGAACTGGCTAAAGCAAAACTAGGGCAAACCACAAATAACACCGCGTTATATGACTTACCACAGGCTTGGACATAATGATTTTATCGTTAGGACAATTTGTATTTAGCGTCGACACGCTCACCTTTAACGAACTACAACGCTCCCGCTCATGGTC
>CALJUC010000113.1 GCA_937975585.1 uncultured Moraxella sp.
ATATAATGAAAGACTTTTTGATTAATTATTCCAATATAAAAAGTCAAGCATCAGTTTTTACTCTAGCGTTTATTGCAACCTTGGTTGTTTTTTTATAGATTACATCGGTATTTGTTCCACTTGTTTTTTGATAAGGCCATATATGTCAAGGATTGTCCTAAGTACCTCATCATCAGGGATTGAGCATCTCAATATAGCTCATAATATCCAATTTATCCGGCTTCATGTACAAGTGAATAATGTCGATTTATTGATGGTAGAAACCTCACAGCCGACCGCCTAAGCCAAATCATGCTGACCACGCCAAGCACTCGCTCGAAGACCTCACCTGCTAGCCACGAAGAAGTCCGTGAACAATTGAATACGTTATACGAGCAAGGCTATCGCGATGTGTTTATCGTGTGTATCTCATCGGTATTTAGCGATAGTTATCTGATTATCAGTCAGGTCGCCAAAGAATTTGCCGACCGTATGAATATCTATGTCTATGATACTAAGATGGCTAATTTAGGTGAAGGCGCACTTGCTTATGAAGCGGATGTGATGTTACACGAAGGCAAATCGTTTGATGAAATTGTTAGACGTTTAGACGTGATACGTCACGGTAGTACGATACAATTTGCCGTGAACGATTTAAGCCATTTGATTAAAAATCAAAAGCTTTCGATGGCCGCCGGTTTTTTCGCTAATCTATTAGACATTAAGCCTATTTTGGAAATTAACCAGGCTGGCGAGGTGACGGTTGTCGAAAAAATTCGCCGCATTGAGAACTCGCTTGATTATATAGGTATCAATGTAAAGAAAATGATGCAGCGGGCTAACTTTACCTATTTAATTAGCTGCGGTGATGACTTACTGGATCAGTACTTCATCGACCTCTTGGACACCAAATACAATATTCGTGACTTACCTATCACGTATAGTTCAACGATTTCACTGGCTAACCACGGGGTACACACTGTGGGTATTGGCACATTTGTCAATGAGATTCCCAAGATAGCCCAATTTATCTGATAACGAAAACCCTCTGAGTCGTGACCATAAAAAAACCGAGCCTTATGTAAGCTCGGTTTTTTGACCCGGGTTGACTTAATTAAGGCGCATAGACCACTTCAACACCATCATCATCGTCGTCATCAAAGTCATCATCGTCATCGGCATTGAGCATACCTTCACGCTGTGCCTTACGCATAGCACGATATGCTTCACGCTGCTCTTCGGTATTGGCACGCACTTCGGCCTCTAAGCGCGCAAAGCGCTCACGCTGGGCTTCAGCAAAGTCTGGGTCTTGTTCCTCTTGCTCGCGTTCGCGCTCGATTTCATTCATCAGGTGCCAGACAACCGCATCGACACCCTCGCCCGTTAAGGTCGAAGTACGGAATACTTGCCCAGTCCAGCCCAATTCTGCCACGATATGGGTACATAGTTCATTTTGTTCTTCTTCTAATACTTGGTCGATTTTGTTTAAAATCAAAATCTGTGGCATACGCGCAAGCTCAGGTGAAAATGCCTCAAGCTCATTTAAGATGATTTGTGCGTTATGCACCGGATCACTACCATCAATCGGCTGTACATCCACCAAATGCAATAAGCGACGAGTACGCGCCACGTGCTTAAGAAAACGAATACCCAAACCTGCGCCTTGTGAAGCACCTTCAATCAGACCTGGGATATCTGCCATCACAAATGAACGATGCTTACCCACATCGACCACACCCAAGTTTGGCACCAAAGTAGTAAATGGATAGTTCGCGACTTTTGGGCGTGCTGCCGATACCTGACGAATAAAGGTCGATTTGCCTGCATTTGGCAAACCAATCAAACCCACATCTGCCACCACTTTTAGTTCAAGTTTGATTTGCTTTAATTCACCCGAAAAACCTGACGTCGCACGACGTGGTGCTTGGTTGGTTGAAGTTTTAAAGTGGGTGTTACCTTGACCACCATCGCCACCTTTGGCAATCAGTGCCGTCTGGCCTTTTGCTGTCAAATCCGCCAACACTTCTTCGGTATCAATATCAACGACTGTCGTACCAATAGGTACAGTCAAGTAGATATCATCCGCGCCTTTACCCGAGCAGTTTTTAGCGCCACCGTTTTCACCGCGCTTTGCCTCATAACGACGGGTAAAACGATAATCTACGAGTGTATTGGTGTTGTCATCGGCAATGACATACACATCGCCACCTTTACCACCGTCACCGCCATCAGGGCCGCCCTTTGGCACATATTTTTCACGGCGAAAACTGACAATGCCATTACCGCCGTCGCCGGCTTTGACTGTGACTACTGCTTCATCGATAAAACGCATTGGGTTTGCCTCTTGTAAAATATTGCTGACACAAGTACCGTCAGTGAAAAATGCATAAAAATTTAGTGAACTAAGTATTATAACAAAAATTTCATTATTTTTTTATACTAATATTATTACCTATCTTCTTACTATGAAATTTGATAATAAAAAAAGACAGCCTCATTGGACTGTCTTTTTTGCTAACACATTCGTAACTAACTGTTGGTTGCCATCGTTTCTGCAACGCGAATGACTTGGGTGCTGTATCCCATCTCGTTGTCGTACCATAGGTACATAACGGCACGGTTTTCGGTCGCTAAGGTTGATTGTGCATCAAAGATTGCCACTTTTTCACAGCCAACAAAGTCAGTTGATACCGCTTCTGGTGAATCTGAGTAAGCGATTTGTTCTTGCCATTGCTCAGTTTCGGTCGCTTGTTTGATGAACGCGTTGATGTCTTCAGCTGAGCCGACAGCTTTTTTGAAGTTTAGGTTCAAAATCGCCAAGCTTACGTTAGGCGTTGGTACGCGTACTGAGCTACCAGACAATTTACCTTTTAATTCTGGAATCGCTTTGCTCACGGCTTTAGCAGCACCGGTGCTAGTCATTACCATGTTAAGCGGTGCGGCACGACCACGACGGTCTGCTTTGTGGTGGTTGTCTACCAAGTTTTGGTCATTGGTAAAGGCATGGATGGTTTCCATGTGGCCGTTTTCGATACCATACTGGTCGTTTAATAATTTTAGTGTTGGGGTAATCGCATTGGTAGTACAGCTTGCAGCTGATACGATGGTATCTGTACCAATCGTATCATCGTTTACACCCCAAACGATGTTTTTCACATCACCTGATGCTGGTGCGGTCAATAGCACTTTTTTAGCACCTTTTGATTGTAGGTGCTTGCCAAGACCGGCATCGTCTTTCCATTTACCTGTGTTGTCAATGATTAACGCATTGTCGATACCATAGGCGGTGTAATCAACTTCGCTTGGGTCAGCCGCATAGATAACTTGGATAAAACGACCATTGACGATGATGCCTTTGTTTGCTTCGTCAACTTGTACTGAACCGTCGAACCAACCATGCACACTATCACGCTCAAGCAATGAGGCACGTTTTGCCAAGTCACCGTCACCGGCAGGACGCACCACAATTGCGCGTAACTGTAAGCCTGTGCTTGATGCGGGACGACTCATTAATAAGCGAGCCAAGATACGACCGATACGACCAAAGCCATACAAGACCACATCTGTTGCTGGCACTTCGGCGCCATTGTTAAAGGCATCAGCTTGTTTGCCCGCTTTTACCGCTTGACCTAGGTCGATGCTGGTGCTTTTTAGGCCTTTTTCGACCAAAGCTTGTGCTAAGGCCAAGCTTGCTGCCACATCAACACCATATTGGTCATGGAAACCCAAAACTTTGGCAACGTTTAATGGCAAACGCTCACCAAAAAAACGTACCGCAACATCTTGACCAGCAAGTGTGTTTAACGCGACCAATAGATTGGTTGCTGTGATTTCTTGATTTTTACGGTTTGACAGATGGGCTTGATGTAAATCAGCAGACATAGTTTTACCTTTAACGTAAGTGAGGGGAAAAAAGACAGCCAAAAAATAAACGCCTAAATTGTAAGATAATTTAGGCGTTTTGGCAATTTAAATGCACCAAAATGTGTCAAAAGGGTCAATCAAACCCCTTAGCATTTAGCGAATCGTTTGTGTTGTACGTTGAAACTCGGTCAAATTATAGCCTTGATTTTTTGCGGTTTGTAATAAACGATTATAAGTTGCCTCATCCATGGTTGGGGTACGCGAAAGAATCCACAAATATTTGTTATTTGGCGTACCAACCAAGGCGTGTTGATAATTATTATCAAGGTCTAATATCCAATAGTCGGCTTTGGCAAATGGCACCCAACGCAAGCCGTCTGGCAAGAAAGTGACGTTGAGTTTGCTACCAGATTCGCCATTTTTGGTCGCTTCGCCAATACTTTGCATCGGTTTGCCGTCTTTACCGATACATTGATTATTGACTTCGACCGCACCAGTTGGTTTTAAGGTATAAGTTGCTGTCACGTCACTGGCGCAATTACGCTGAAAATACATCGGCAAACGGCCAATTTCGTACCATTTGCCCGCATAACGCATCAGATCAACACTGGCGACCGCTTGTGGCGTTCCTGTACCGGTTTGTTTAGCAGCCGATAAACTGGCACACGCGGTTAAAGCCAATGCGCCACCCATGACACCGGCCAACATTAAGGTTTTTGGTTTTAGTAAGGCTTTTTTTACATTTAACGATGACATAACGATAGTCTCCTACAACAATACGCTTTTAATTTTTTATATAAATGCTTTGACTGCTTTTAATATCTGTAGTTTACGCATAAACCTTAGTCAATTTGTATCATATTCGCGTAAGTTTTTGTTAGGTAGATTCAAAAATCCACGATTAAATACTTACCGGCGTCATTTGCGCCAATAGACGAATTCCGGCAATACCACTCGCCCCATAGGCTTGCGCGGTAGCCAATTCTGTCAAACCAACACCGCCTAAGGCGTAAATTGGTACATCGCTAATCGCAGCAAGTTCGCCAAATGTTTGCCAGCCCATACCTTGGGCTTCGGGATGTGTCGGGGTTGGCAATATTGGTGATAAGAACCCACCCATCACGGTATGACTTTTTGCGAATTGATTTAATGTTTCTAGGCTTTGTTCATCATGACAACTGGCAAAATATCGCCATTGTGTTGGCAGTTGCTCAACATCCAAGCCAACCAATTCACTATTATTAAGGTGTACGATGGCATCTTGAGCGATTGATGGGTGGTGCAAAACCGTCTGATATTGCACGATTGGTGTGATATCCGCTCGTTGATTGAGGATTTGTTTGATTAAGAAAGCGGCTTGCGTTACATCAGATTGGGGACGGATATAAAAGCCAGCACCGTGCGGCAATTTTTTATCATAATGGTCAAGCCAAGTTTGCGCGTTGGCAAATGTGTCCAAGGCTTGCGAAATAAAAATCATGTTTTGCATACTGAGCCAGTCCACAATACGCGCATTGGCATCGGGTAACCGATAGCAATTGGCTAACAAATCATCTTTACTCGCCCAAGTAATGCGTTGACCCTCTAACCCCTGCCCATATTGCAATGCGTCAAACTGCGCATTATCAAGTGTTACCCGAAAAATATGCAGTGCCACGCACTTATCAGTATAGTCATGACGACTCACGCCCAATTTAACCGTTTGATTTTGTGTGATATCGCAGCCAATTTCTTCCGCAACTTCACGGACTAAAGCTTGGTGGGGTGTTTCATGAACATCGATTTTGCCACCAACAAATTCGTAGCGGTCGCCTTGGTGTTGATGGGCTTGGCGATAACCCAATAAAAAAACTGGCTGTCCGGCATCATTGATATAGTCGATGATGGCAACCGCCACATTCACGACTTTTGCGGCTGTAGACACGGTGTTATTTGGCATTATCATTTACCCATTGTAAAAATTGCCATTATAAAGCAGATACTTCGTTCGGCTGATAAATTTGTTGGTGTCATTCTCGCAAATTTTTTCGTCGGTTTTGTTGGCTTTATTCTTGACTTGGACTTAAATTTAAATGATAATCATTATCAATTAAAAAGTTTGGTCTTTGATTTTTTACTTCCCAAATAATTGATAAAGGAAATCGCCATGTATCATTTGCTAAATCGTGCATTAAACCACTCTATCGCGACGTTGCCAACGCTACAATCACAGCACTTGTTTGCGTTATCCAAAGAAATCCGTATCCAACATGAGGGCGAAGAATATCGCAGATCGGAAGAGCGT
>CALJUC010000114.1 GCA_937975585.1 uncultured Moraxella sp.
TACGAGATACATTGGCGTGACTGGAGTTCAGACGTGTGCTCTTCCGATCTCCACACTCGCCGCCTTGGCCTTGTTAAGCGCTTGTGCCAACACCCAAAGCAGCGATGCCGACACCAGTGCTGCCAGCGCGCCACCAGCCGTACAAGAATCAGCCAGCGCAGTGAGCGCATCTGATGCCAATGTGTTTCAAGGAGAATAAGCCATGAAAACCGTTTTCAGCATGCTGCTTGCCGCCACATTGATTACCTCATTGACAGCCTATGCCAATACCATCAATACTGACGAGGCAATTTCGCCTAACGTCACAGAAGCAAGTCAAGTTCAAGCCAGTAACCCCACTGCCAGCTCCCCTGCGGCAGACACTTCAGGCTTGCAAGACCTGTAAGGAATCAATATGAATTCATACCTACGTAATTTTGCAGTATTGACCACCGCCGCAACTTTGGCCGCTTGCTCAAGCTTTGGCAGCAAAAAAGAAACAGCTAAAAAATTCAAAAAGTGGGTGACTTCTGAAGTTTTACCATCAATCCGCAAAACTGGCGGCTACTCACTTCAGCCACAAATCGCACTCCCAAACTTCACAGACCCAGCCGCTGCAGCAGAAGCATGGGCTAAAGAATATCGAGAAAAACAAGCCTTAGCTATCGAAAACCAAACATTAAAACCTAAGGCCGATGCTTATGACCGCTTTTTGGACTCAGACGGTCTATTGACAAGCGGAGCGATTGGCAAGTTACTAGGCTACAAATCAGCCCAAGAATTTAACGATGCTATCCATGCAAAAGGCGTTGCGTTTAAAAGCAGCGGCGTTTGGCAATTTTATGCAAGTTTTAAAGATAAGCATATCGGGAAAATGGTCGGTTGGGAAAGAGAGGAGTTTAACAAGGCAGGTGTAACGCTCAAATGGAAAACAGTCGCAATCGATTACTTTTCTAGCTTGCTAGGTCGCCCGGTTGTTCAAAAGGAGTTGCTAGATGCGTGAAGTATACAACCTTGAATTTGCAGACAAACAAGTAACTGAAACATTTAGCTTTTACACGGAAGAACTTGATGAGGTGAGCATCACGCTCACCGCATTTCAAATCGCGTTTGTGAAGTACGGCTATGCCAAAAAACACAATATGCCTTTATACGTTTCGCTGGACTCACCTTGTACGGTTTACACCATCCACGAAGGAAAGGTGATGCTAAACGTCAACGATTCGCAGTGGTTGGAGTGCTCAATAACACCTGAGCAACTACTAGAAGTTAATGACGATGACTTTTTCGGCAATGTGGTAGCGGTGTGTTATGGCGATATTGATGTTATGGGCCAGTTTATCAATGAGGATGCAATCTAATGACCGACTACGACAACAGAAAAGAAAACCAAGCGTTTGAACACGTTGAGTTGCTACAGCGTCAACGCGAGTCAGCCAAAAACCAACTAGCAGAACAGGCTAAAAGAGAGCGCGAATTCAAAGAAAAAGTATTTGCAGATTGCGACAAGTGGGATAACCGCGAACTAGGTGCTGATGAAGCATACGCAAAAAAGGCTGATATGCGTTTTGGCGCGATGGTTGTAGGGGGTGAGTGATGAAAAAGGTATCTAGGCAAGAAATTGTTAACACGCTGCTAACTGATGGTGAGATTGTCTTAGACAACTATGACTCATCACAGCGCATACAAATACAGCAGTATATGTTTTTTGCAAAAAAGGACTTAAGGAAACAAGGCTACACCGTTGAGCCTGTTTATGAGGATACAACCGTTTACAGCTATGAGCGCGTCAAAATCTGTCAAGATCCTAAAGTCAAACGGTTTAAGCAAGCTGATGCACAAACATTAATGCTACCGAAGATTGATGTTAGCCAAAAGTCAGCGGCTTATCGGTTAGTCTATAAAAAAGCACAAAAACATCTAAACCCAGCTAAAAGCAAAATCAGTATTCACACATTTAGCGATGTTCATAATCAATCTTTACTCAAGCAGGTTTTAAAAGATTTGGGTTGGCGGCAGGGTGATTCATGTATGTGGTCAAAACCACTGGCGCCTTGACTTCCTCCCATCCCTAAAGTGAGGGGAGGAAGTCAATTAATGTAATAGTAAACGCAATTAATTTATTGCTTTTATCAATAGCAAATGATACTATGTAATGACAAATTACTAAGGAGTTAAAATGGATAACCTTAAAAATTATTTTTTAAATTTAACCAGTGATGAGCGCGAAGCGTTTGCCGCAAACTGCAACACAAGCGTTGCTTACATTCAACAAATTTATCGAGGTCATCGTCAATGTAGTGCAAGTCTAGCTATTGAGATTGATAAAAATAGCAAAGGCTTGGTTAAGTGTGACGAACTATGCCCTGGCACTGACTTTGACTACCTGCGTTCTCAGTCGAATGAGACTTACGCATAACCTGTAAGCAACAAAAAACCCACTCATGGGGAGTGGGTCGGTGTTTAAGTCATAGGAGAAATAAACATGACTAAAGTATCACAAAACAAAAAAGGTAGCAAGATGGATAAATCGATTATACGCACTGTTAAAAATGCAGAAAATCCGTTTGTGATGATTGATAGACGCATTTTTGAGAATGATGGTTTATCGCTGAAAGCCAAAGGGTTATTGGGCTATCTTTTATCACGCCCCGACAACTGGACTATCTGCATGGCAGATTTAGTAAAACGCACCAAAGATGGCAAGGACAGTGTTAATAGTGCGCTTGATGAGCTTATTGAAAGCGGGTATGTGGTAAAAACTGAACAACAAAGAGAAAGCGGTAAATTCTCCACTTGTGAGTATGTGGTTTATGAACAACCTGTATTAAAAACCCGTGATGGAGAAACCGATGCGGAAAAACCGCAACGGAAAAACCGTGACGGAAAATCCGCCACTAATAATAATGATTTAAATAATAAGGAATATAACGAGAGTGAAAAAGCACCCGCGCAAAATTCTGAAATCGATTTATCACTAACAGAAAAACCAACTGCCATTGAAGCATTTGAGTTTTTGAAACAATCGCTAGTGTTTGGCTCAGAGTTTGGGGTTATCTCAGAACGTGAGCCTAACCTTGCAGAGATTAACGCCTTAGTAGCCGAAGTAGATTGTTTTTGGTCTAACAAGCATTTAACCAAAAAGCAGTTACTTGGGAAAATCTTAGGCTCAGTTAATCGCCTTAGTGTTACAGACCGCTTAGAGAAGTACACGGTAACACAAAACAACGCTACCGATGTGCCTGTAGTTGAAAATTGGGACAGCCGACAAGGTGAGCAAATCAGTGACTTTGTAGCACCATTGCCAATGAAGGGGTTTGTACGATGAAAACACTATACAGCGCAGACTTAGAAGGCTACCTACTCAAGCAACTGATGGAAAATCCTGCCGCGTTTGACAATCATCAAGGCGCACTACACGAAGGGTTATTTTACTTTGCAAATGCCAAGACCACCTTTAGAGCGATTAGCCGACTAAAAGCCGAACAGCCCGAACAAGAAATCGATTTGTTTTTAGTGATTGAGGAGTTACAGGCAGCTAACGAGTTTACACCCGAAGTTGAAGCGTTTTTATCTGATGCGATTAGCGTTGTTAGTGTGGTAGGCGTCAAGGTCACGATTGAGCGTTTGGCAGAATACGAACGCCTAAGGGCCATTGACGAAGCGAGCAAGGCGGCTATTGAGCAAACACTAGAAGGCGGTCTATCGCTTGATATCTCAAACCAGTTAGTTGAGCGCGTAACCAACATTGGCGCAACAGGCAGCCAAATCACCCACCACAATATCCGCGACCTAATCGCTGGCATTGCTGAAAAAGTGCGTGATTATGCCGTTGATGGCTCACCATTCATGAGTACAGGCTACCCCGAGTTAGATTTTAAGATGGGTTTAGTACCAGGATATTTGCTTGTCATTGCTGCGCGTCCTTCGATGGGTAAGACCGCCTTAGCACTCAATATGCTAACCACTATCGCCATGAGCAACCCAAACAAACAAGCCTTGTTTTTTAGCCTGGAAATGAGCGCAGACGATGTAACCAAGCGTCTGATAAGTGCAGAAGGCTCAGTGAGCATTGGGGTTTTGCGCGGTGGTGAAGCGTCAAGTGAAAGCGACTGGGGAAAAATCGCTGATACGGCTGCAAAGGTCATGGATTTACCAATGACGATTATCGATAAGCCCATGATGACGATTAACGAGATACGCGCAGAAACCAACAAAGCCAAGCGCAACAGCCTAAAAAAAGGCGGTGAGGGCATATCAGCAATCATGGTAGACTATCTACAAATCATGGGCGGCTTAGATGGTGAAAACAAAATCGACAAAATCAGCAGCGTAACTAAGCAGTTAAAAGCGTTGGGCAAAGAGTATGGCTGTCCTATCTTGTTGTTGTCTCAGTTAAGCCGTGGCGTAGAAAGCCGACCTGACAAGCGACCTATTAACAGCGATTTGCGCGACAGTGGCACGATTGAGCAGGACGCAGACTTAATCGCCATGATTTACCGTGAGGAGTATTACAAGCCAATGATTGACGATGGCAAAGGCAACATGAGACCGAACGACAAGGCACGCGGTAAAGCTGAAATCATTTTGACCAAAAATCGCAATGGCGCAACAGGAACAGTGCTTTTAGGCTTTGAAGGTAAATACTCAAGATTTACTAACACCGTGCCAAATTTTGATGATGAGCCGACATTTGGAGGCAACCATGCTTAATTACCCTGACCCATTCTTACACCCAAACGCTTACTGGCAATTAACCCATGATGACAATCGACTAACCGAGCGTCAGAAACGACAAATGTTAAAAGCGGTAGGCATGGACTACGACAAAGAGCCGAAAAAGACAAAACAAGAAATGGAGTTAAGCGCATGAGCTTTGTAGAGCATAACAATCGAGAAAAAGCCAAGAAATACGCTGAATACATTACGGGGCAAGAATTAAGACGTTATTTAGCTGAAAAGGTAAAAACCTATTGCGGCAGCAATCCAAGTGTATTTGATGGCGCGTGCGGTAGTGGTCAGCTTGAGCAATTCATTGAGCCAAAACTTATCTATGGCGTAGAGATTCAAGCGGAAAGCTGTGAAGCGGTTAAGCAAAATTATCCAACTTCAATGATTTTTAATCAGTCATTTTTTGAGTTTGATAATGATGTTACCGCTGATTGTGTGGTTATGAACCCGCCTTTTAGCATGAAGTTTAAAGATTTATCCGATGCTGAGCAGCAAGCAATTCAAGCCGATTTCTCTTGGAAAAAGAGTGGGGTGGTTGACGATATCTTTATTTTAAAGTCACTTGATTATACCAGACGTTACGCTTTTCATATTTGTTTTTGTGGCGTGGCTTATCGCAATACTGAAAAGAAAATGCGCGAGTTAATCGGAAATCAATTAGCAGAGATTAACACTATTCAAAATGCGTTTGAAGATACACAAATTGACGTACTGTTTTTAGTGATTGACAAGCAAAAAACTGATAACAGCTATCAAACATCAATCTATGACTGCAAAGCTAAAGAAACGCTTGTCAGCGAAACAAAGCAATTTGATGACGAGTACCGTTGGCAGACTGCTAGGGTGGTTGTTGAAGAGTACCAATACACAGAAGCCGATATCGACCAGATGAACATTGAACTTAACAAAATGAACATTGACGGCTTAGAGCTGCATATCAAAAACCAACTGATGCTATGGGAAATGATGGGCGCGAAGGTCGGACTACCTCAGTTTTTTAACCAAGTCAAAAAGCTTATCGCTAAGTACGAAAAAGAGTATTACAGCAAAGAACAAAGGGAGTTGCTATGTGGCTAACGCTTGATGATGTTGCAGATTTAACGAAGGGTAAACACTGCCAAAAAACCGATGGCAATATTCCCATTATTGGCAGCGGTAAAAAACCCACTGGCTACACGGATAAGGCAAATACAGGTGATGACACCGTTACTATTAGCATCAGGGGCACGGTCGGTAAAATTTACAGATGGCGAGAACCAATCTGGGCATCAGAAACGTGTTTGGTTGTAGACCCAAAACCAATGATATTCAAAGATTATTTATATCACTATCTAAAAAAGCATGAGCATGAGATTCAAGAATTTCACAACTGCCAAACGATAATAGAAATGGACATTAATCGACTTAGAAAATTACCTGTTTTTGTGCCAGACCGATATACGCAAGCCGATATCGTGGCAGACCTTGAAAGGCTGGCATTAGATATAAGTCATATTGATAAAAAGATAAAGACGGTAAATGCTTTGGGCAAGGCGATGGCTGCATCATTGCTTAATTTTTAACGAGTGGGCGCGGCAACAGTTAACAAGACTAAGCCAATTAAGCAAATTGACATGGTGGGATTATGAAAGCGTTAACCACCCTTGGCTATCAAGTCTTTGCCTTGCAGCGTATTGAAGATGCTCACAGGCAAAAGCAGTGGTCAGGAAAAATTAGGATGGTCAAAGACAATCCATTTTATGACCAGTATTTTCGTTGGCATCGCGGGTGGCAAGATAACGGATTAGCGATTGATCATGAGATGGGGAATTTAATTACAA
>CALJUC010000115.1 GCA_937975585.1 uncultured Moraxella sp.
CTGGCAGCGCAAATTTTGGCGATTGGTGATAGCACGCTTGCGCAAAAAATCAGTGATTTTCGCGCCAAACAAACCCAAACAATTTTGGATAATCCGATACCTGGGGTGATAGGTTAAATTACTGAAAAGTGGTGACTAGCCAATGCTTGAAGTTTTGATAAACAGGATTTTTCGCGGCTATCAATTCTAAACTTTTTGATAAGTCTTGTGTGGGCTTTGTTTGAGTCGAGAGCCAAGTAAAAATTCGAGCCTTGTCCATTGCGGTAACTGGGTTTTTAAAATGCGATGTCCCTAGACTTTGGATAAAGTTTTCAATTTGGGTAAAGTGACTTTGTTGGTCGGATGACATCGCCATTTTTACCCAAGTTTCAAGGTATCCCTCATCTTGATTATTTGGCATTAGCCAAACACCGATTGGATTATCGTAATCCGAATTTTCAAAGTAAAAGCCTGAATTATTGTTTTGTTGCTGGCGTTGATGAAAACCTAAAGGGTTCAATCGCTCGCTAATTTGTCGTAAATTTTGAGTTTTGATATCGGTTTTATCGGTAAAATCCATATCAACTAAAATGCCAATATGACTGACTTGTCCTGTTTCCAGAAGTTTTACCAATCTTGGCAGTTGTTGGAAAACGGCTTGTTTTGTTGTGTAGGTAGTTGATTCAAAATCTTGTGGTGTTGCAACATCAATGTTTAGTTGAAGATTTAGTTTTTCATGACGCAAAAATGCTTGGATAAATGATTTATCCGATTCCGCTTCAACAATCAGGTGTTTTATCATTATCTAACCTCAATGTTCATTTTAGTTAGATTGTATAAGTCATCTTCATCAAATACGGTAGCGATAAGTTTGCCTTTATCAGATTTGCGGACGCTGTGACCCATGCGAAATAATACGCCTTCCATGTCGGTGCGGTCTTTGGCGACTTGGGAAAAACTTTCGATGCAGTCCCAGCTGTGTGTAGTGGCAAATACTTGAATGTTGAAGCGATAAGCCAGTTCAAAGATGAGTTCCCAAACTTTAGGTTGTACGCTGTAGTGTAAACCGTTTTCAAATTCATCTATTAATAAAAAACCATTTTTTGCAGAAAATAATTTTAAAATAATTTGAAGTAATCTGAACACGCCGTCCCCCATAGAGTGTAAAGGGGTACGACCTTCTACTCCACTAAGCTTTACATACGGAACCCGAACTTCATCTCCTCTAATAATCCTGTTTCTATCAAATCTTAAATGCTGATAATCATCACTTAAAAATGCTAAACTTTCGATTTTAGGTTCAATAATTCTTAATGCATCAATAACATGTGTTTCGTCATCTGAAAAAATAATATTGTCCCATTCCTTAGCTAAGTCATCTATACTTGAAACAGATGACTCAACGTTTGAAATGTTGAATAGCCTCTTAAAAGATTGTAGTTTTCTATAACTTAAATTTTCATCTTCCTCAAGGTCAACTATTTTTGACTGCTCATTTGCCACTTTAATTTGTAAAGCAGGTCGATATTTTCCATCGTAGTCACCAATATTATCATTATCGTTGATCATTATCTTTTGTTCAGTTCTAACTAAAGTTAAGTCATCACTTTTTTCTATAGTTTCTATTTCTTGATAAAAAATATATGAAACTGTTAAATGATTTTTAGAGTCACCTATAAATATATTTTCATCTTGAATATTAGGGTATCTCCTACCAAAAAAGAAATTTTCAAAAGCAACTCTCGTTTCAGTTCTTCTTTCTTCAATTGAAACTCTTTTGATATCATCACGATTTCTTGCAATAGACATTACTGAACTAGGAAAAAATCCACTTGCCAACAAATGTATTGCTTCGAGAATAGCAGTTTTGCCTGAATTATTTTTCCCCACAATCAAATTCACATGACCCAATTTCTCAATTGTCACATCTTCCAAAATCCGAAAGTTCTTAATCGTCAAAGAATCTAAGTGCATAACGTAACCATTTTTTATAATTTGCAAAATAAATTAATCAATACCATTATCTTACCGACAAACCCCTCTACAATCTACCAGATTTACGGTAAAATCGTTTGATTAACCATTTTATTCCTTTCTAGTAATTTGTAAGTCGAAACCATTATGAGTGAATCTTCAGCGATCCAACAAGCCCTTCAGTCCCTAGAAAACGCCTACAATCCGACCGATGTCGAAGACGGTATGTACCAAACGTGGGAACAAGCGGGTTATTTCAAACCTGACTATAGTAAATCAAATCCATTTGCCATTGCCTTGCCACCACCGAACGTTACCGGCAGCCTACACATGGGGCACGGCTTTAATAACACCATTATGGATACGCTGACTCGTTATCATCGTATGATGGGGGATAACACCCTTTGGCAACCGGGTACTGACCATGCGGGTATCGCCACCCAAATGGTTGTCGAGCGTCAATTAAACGCCCAAGGCATTAACCGCCACGACTTAGGTCGTGAAAAATTCCTCGAAAAAGTCTGGGAATGGAAAGGTGAATCAGGTGGTAATATCACGCGCCAAATCCGCCGTCTTGGCTCATCGGTTGACTGGAGCCGTGAACGCTTTACCATGGATGAAGGCTTATCGAATGCAGTAAAAGAAGTATTCGTGCGTCTACACGAAGATGGCTTGATTTATCGCGGTAAACGCTTGGTCAACTGGGATATCAAACTGGAAACCGCGTTGTCAGATTTGGAAGTCGAAAATCACGACGAGCAAGGCTCATTGTGGCACTTTAAGTACTTCTTTACTGACAGCGATGTCACCACGGCAGACGGCAAAAATTATGTCGTTGTCGCGACCACGCGTCCTGAAACCTTGCTCGGTGATACCGCTGTTGCGGTGAATCCAAAAGACGAACGCTATGCGCATCTCATTGGCAAAACTGTGACCTTGCCATTGACCGGTCGTATCGTGCCAGTGGTGGCAGATGACTATGTCGAGATGGAATTCGGTACCGGTGTGGTCAAAATCACCCCAGCGCATGACTTTAACGACTATGAATTGGGTAAACGTCATAGCTTGCCGATGATTAATATCTTCGACAAAAACGCCAATATCTTGCCGTTTATGCAAGTGTATACCGATCTACAACAACGCGACCCACACACCGAAGCCACGCCAAGCGACTACGTTGGCTTATACCGCTTTGACACGCGTAAAAAACTGGTCGAGCAAGCTGAAGCCGAAGGTTGGCTAGAAAAAATCGAACCGTATGCGCTAAAAGCACCACGCGGCGACCGCTCAAACGAAATCGTCGAGCCATACCTAACCGACCAATGGTATGTGGCGATTCAAGAGCTTGCTAAGCCTGCGATTGAAGCGGTGGAAGATGGCCGTACCCAGTTCGTCCCTGCCCAATACAAAAACATGTATATGTCATGGATGCGTGATATTCAAGACTGGTGTATCAGCCGTCAGCTCTGGTGGGGTCATCGTATCCCTGCATGGTACGACAACGAAGGCAATATCTATGTCGCCCGTAGCGAAGACGAAGTCCGCCAAAAATACTCACTGTCAAGTGACCTTGAATTGCGCCAAGACGAAGATGTACTCGATACGTGGTTTAGCTCAGGTCTATGGACGTTTAGCACGTTAGGTTATGCCGATGCGAGCGATGATGGTAAAGCCTTGGCGACTTTTCACCCAACCAGCGTGTTGGTAACCGGCTTTGACATTATCTTCTTCTGGGTCGCGCGTATGATGATGTTGACCATGCACTTTATGAAAAATAAAGACGGCAGCGCACAAGTACCATTCAAAACCGTATACGTCCACGGCTTGGTACGCGATGGTCAAGGACAAAAAATGTCGAAGTCAAAAGGTAACGTATTAGACCCGATTGACCTTATCGACGGTATCGACCTAGAAACTTTAGTCGCCAAACGTACCACGGGCTTGATGAACCCAAAACAAGCGAGCAAAATCGAAAAAGACACGCGTAAAGAATTCCCAGAGGGTATCGCAGGCTTTGGTACGGATGCGCTACGCTTTACCTTTGCATCATTGGCAAGTACCGGTCGTGACATTAACTTTGATATCAAACGTATCGAAGGCTACCGCAACTTTGCCAACAAAATCTGGAACGCCACCCGCTTTGTCTTGATGAATTGTGTGAATAAAGAAGGCAATGCGTTGCCGCTTGATACCACCGCCAATACCGAACATTGGGAATTACCAGAACGTTGGATTATGAGCCGTTTGAATTCTACCGTCCAAGCGATTCATGAGCACATGGGTCAATACCGCTTTGACTTGGTGAGCCAAGATATCTATGAGTTTATTTGGAACGAATATTGCGACTGGTACGTTGAGCTTGCCAAAGCCAGCCTCAATGACGCAACGACAAGCGATGCGCGTAAAGCCCAAATCCGCTATGTGCTACTGAACTGTCTAGAAGTAGCGATGCGCTTTACCCATCCAATCATGCCGTACTTGACCGAAAGCATTTGGCAAACCATCGCGCCACTCATCGACCGTAAAACCAGTGACAGCATCATGGTGGCGGATTATCCACGCGCGGATGACAGCCAAATCAACCTACAAACCGAGCAAGATATGGCATGGTTGCAAGACTTGATTGGTGCGGTGCGTAACATCCGTGGTGAGATGAAACTCGGTAATGCGGTACGCTTGCCACTACTACTGCAATACATCAGCGATGATGAAAAATCACGTCTTGCCCGTATCGAAAACCAGTTTAAGGCGCTTGCTAAAGTCGAAAGCGTGACCATCGTGGGTGATAGTGATGAAGTACCGCTATCATCATCAAGTATGGTTGGTAGCCTAAAAATCTTGGTACCGATGAAAGGCTTGATTGACCCAACCGCTGAGTTAAATCGTCTTGGCAAAAACTTTGATAAGCTAAAAGGTCAAGCGGAAGCCCTGGCCAAAAAGCTATCGAATGAGGCATTTGTCAGCAAAGCACCTGCTCAAGTAGTAGAGGCTGAAAAAGCGAAATTGGCTGAAATGGATACGCA
>CALJUC010000116.1 GCA_937975585.1 uncultured Moraxella sp.
TATTATTGTTATTAGGGAGCTATTTTTCAGTGGATAAGTCTAGTTTTTATAAAGAAATCAAAAATTTAAAATGTTGACAACCCTGTTGATAACCGGTGAATAATTTGTTTATAACCTGGTCGATAAAGTTATCCACTTTTTTATCCACGTAGTTATCCACAGGCTTATCCACATAAAAAATACTTTGTCGAACGTATACTTTGTGATACAGTAGCACCGAATTTTGGGGGTGGGAAGTTATGACAAGCTCATTGTGGAGCAGGTGTGTTGAGGAATTAAAATATCAGCTACCTGATAATATTTTTATTATGTGGATAAAACCACTGTCTGCGGTTGAGCAAGATAATGCCTTGCTGATTAATGTACCGAACCAGTATTTTGCAAACTACATTGAGAAAAATTATTTAGCGCAAATTCAAACGGTTGTGGATAGGCTTGAACCCAGTCGTGAGATTGCCATTCAATTACAGATTGACAAAGCACCTACGGTAACCCAGTCGTTAAATGCGTTAGAGGCCACTGAAAAAGCGGTACCCCAAGGGCAGTCTCGTGGTATACAGCATCTTGATCCGAATTTTACCTTTGATCAATTTGTGGTTGGTCGCAATAATCAAATCGCTTATAGCATTTGCAAAGAAACGGCGAGCAACCTAGGCGAGTCAAAAAATAACCCATTGTTTATTTATGGCTCAACGGGTTTGGGTAAGACGCATTTGATGCAAGCGGTAGCCCATGAGATTGTTAAGCAAGGTAAGAGTTTTTATTATTTTACGTCTGATAAATTCATTACCCATTTGATTAGCGCTTTGCAACAGCGCAAAATTGATGAATTCAAAGATAAAATCAAAAAAGCGGACTTGTTGATTATCGATGATGTGCATGTGATTGCCGGTAAACCCAAGAGTAGCGAAGAGTTCTTGGTATTATTTAATGATTTTATCAGTAAAAATAAACAGGTTATCTTAGCGTCTGATAGACATCCAAGCGCGCTGACGGAGTTTGATGAGCGTACTAAGTCACGGTTTTCGTGGGGTCTGTCGGTTGCCCTTGAGCCACCTGAGCTTGAAACACGTATCCAAATTTTACAGAAAAAAGCCAAAGCGCAGGATGTCTTGCTACCAAAAGAGTCCGCGATTTTTATGGCGCAACATATCGTTGCCAACGTACGAGAGTTGGAAGGCGCACTTAACAAGGTATTAGCAACTGCGAGATTGTTGAATCAGCCGATTCATCTTGAGTTGGTACAGATGGCGCTCAAAGATGTCGTGGCGATTCGCGTGCAAGCGGTGAGTATGGATAATATCCGTAAGGTAGTCGCTGAGTTTTATGATGTGTCTGTCAAAGATTTGATGGGTAAAAAACGCTTACGTCACATTGCGCGTCCACGCCAAGTGGCAATGGCATTGGCGCGTGAGTTGACGAACAACAGCT
Organism: uncultured Moraxella sp.; assembly: GCA_937975585.1. GTDB lineage: Bacteria > Pseudomonadota > Gammaproteobacteria > Pseudomonadales > Moraxellaceae > Faucicola. The sequence goes on from CALJUC010000116.1 coordinate 1,432, forward strand.
TTACTGAGATTGGGCAATCATTCGGTGGTCGAGATCATACCACGGTCATGCATGCCTGCGAAAAAGTTCAAGAATTATGTGCCAGTGATGCGATGTTTGACAAAGATTTTCGTTCACTCAAAATGATGTTACAAACCTAGTCAATCGATAGTGTAGGATTGACGGTTTAGTGCGTTAGCAAACAATAGGGCTGTTTTTGCTGTAATTGACGGCACGGTTATTAGTTAGGGGCAAATTATGCAATTGGTTATTTCACGTAATGTATTACTGCAAGCAATCAACTTGATTTCCAAAGCAGCCGATAAACGCCATAATATGGTGATTTTGGGTAACATGAAACTGGTGCTTAGTGAAACCCAGTTAGTGATGACGGCTTCTGATTTAGAGGTGGAGCTGCAAGCCACGATTAATTTACCAGCAGGTGCTTGCCAGCAGCCCGGTCATACCACCGTACCGGCAAATAAGCTTAAAGATATCGTCAAATTATTGCCCGATGATTTGCCTGTGACGATAAGTTTGACTGATGATAATCACTGTTTGATAGTGTGCGGTAGCAGCCGTTTTAAGCTTAGCACCTTGCCTGCTGAAGATTTTCCTCGTTTGGGTGAGCCTGAGCAAGCGACCCCGATTCAATTACACCGTGAGCAGTTAACCGATTTGTTGGATAACACTTACTTTGCAATGGCAGTTCAAGATGTACGCTATTATTTGACGGGTATGCTATTTGAGTTAAAAGACCGTCAACTAGCCACTGTTGCTACCGATGGGCATCGTTTAGCGTTAGCGCGGACAGTGATTGAGGGTGTGGAGAGTAGTGTGCAGTTGGATGCTATTTTACCGCGCAAGGCAGTATTAGAGTTGCAACGTCTACTAGGTGAATTAAAGCGCTTAATGCCAAATCATGACAATGGCATTACCCTCAATGTCGGTCGTGAATTTTTACAGGTGATTTTACCATTTGGCGAGATTGACAACGCTGGCCAAATCCAAAACCCAATTTTGGTGTCATTTACCGCGCGTTTAATCGATGGTAAATTTCCTGACTATCGTCGGGTTATGCCAAGTAGCACCAACCGTGTGGCATGGATTAACCAAGAAAAACTGGCGCATGTACTTCGCCGTGTGGCCGTGTTGAGTAATGAAAAATCACGTGGTGTGGTCTTTGAGTTTGCCGAAGGCGGTGACTTGGTGATTCGTGCTAGCAATGCTGAACAAGATGAAGCGACCGAACAACTTACCGTCAAATACCAGGGTGAGCCATTAGAAATTTCGTTTAATGTCGCTTACTTGCTTGATGTATTAAACGTATTGCAAGGCGATATTCAGTTTAGTATGAGTCAAGCCAATGCTTCTGTACTACTACAACAGGTTAATGACGTAAAACATGAATTTGTCGTCATGCCAATGCGAATTTAGGATTGTTACCCTAGCGACGTACTTATCTGATACTTTGTAGTCTCTTTAGGATTTGGTGAATAGGTGAGCTTATGAACATCCATGAACTGCATATTCACCACTTTCGTAATCTACATCGTGTGACGTTACACTTCGCTAGTTGCAATGTCTTTATCGGACACAACGGCAGTGGCAAGACCTCACTGCTTGAAAGTATTTATCTATTATCTCGCGGCAAGAGCTTTCGCCACCATCAGCCCAAGCATTATATTGAACACGGTTATCAAACTACCACTGTGTTTGCCCGTCTAAGCGATACACTGACAGATGATAAATCCAATGAGCAAATCGTGGCGATTGAAAAGGCGCTCGATGCCTCTACCCAATTACGCCATAATGGGCAGACCTTGCTTACCCAAAGCCCATTAGCGCAGTTATTACCAACTTTATTGCTAGAGCCTATCAGTCTGACCAATCTTGAACAGGGTAGCCAAGTACGGCGAGAGTTGTTAGACTGGTTATTGTTTCACGTGGAACAAAATTTCCATCGAGAATGGTTGGCTTATCAGCGGTTATTAAAACAGCGAAACACCTTACTTAAGCAAGTCAGTCATATAGACCAGTTATCGACTTGGCAGCGTCAAGAATTAGCCGCGTGGGATAAGCAGCTAAGTCAACATGCCAGCCATATCCATCAACAACGTGAAGCTATACTCACCGAATGGCAGCCACATTTTATCCATCAAGTACAGGCATTTTTGCCGCAATATGCTGAGCAATTACGCCTACGCTATAGTGTGGGATATGATGTTAATATCGGTCTAGAAACCTTATTGGTTGAACGGGTCGCGTCGGATGTTGAACTGGGTTATACGCGCATGGGTAGCCATCGTGCTGATATTAATGTGATGCTTGACACCCAGCATATCGATGAAGCGGGACATAGCCATAAACATACCTTGGCCGCTACCGATATGCTATCGCGTGGCGAGAAAAAACTGTTAATGACGGCGTTTCGATTATCGCAATTACCTTTATTAAATGCGCGCGGTAAGGTGCCTTTGGTCTTAATCGATGATATTACGGCTGAACTAGATGACAGAGCGTTGAGTTTACTGCTAAAGGCATTAAAACAAGTCAATTCGCAATTATTTATCACTACCTTATCTACCGATATTTTGCCTATGATTAAAGCAATTTGGCAAGATGATGTCAAATTGTTTCACGTGGAACACGGCAAAGTAAGTTTGGCAAATCACTAAATGACAACTTTTGATAAGAAGTTTTGTATTGAATTACCGTGTATAATCCTCAG
>CALJUC010000117.1 GCA_937975585.1 uncultured Moraxella sp.
CATTGCCTAATACTATGCCAATCAATGAAGCCAAACGTGCTGCACAATGGCTACTGTCTAAACTGAATGTCAAATTAATTCAGGATATCAAATAATTATGAAAATTTTACATATTGCTAATTTCGGTTATCGTAAATCTGGCGCCACTTATTATAATACAGATCGTAAAATCTCAGCGGGATTAACACTCAATGGGCATTTTGTTTATGACTTTAGTTTTCGTGATATGGCGAAACTAGGGACAATTTTTAAAACAAAGAAGATGGGGCAGACTTGGGCTAATAAAGAGGTATTAAAATTAGTAGATAACATTAAACCTGAATTAATACTGATTGGGCATTCAGATCTACTATCGCTGCATACCTTAAAAACTGTCAAGCAAAAATATCCATTAACAAAAATTGCATTTTGGTATGTTGATAGAATCAATGATTCCAATCGAGTGCAATATATTAAAGAATTTTCACCTTATTTAGATGCAACCTTTTGTACCACTGCTGGGCAGCTGTTAATGCAGTTTAAACAACCAAATAATGCAGTTTCCTATATGCCAAATATTTGTGGTGATAATGTGGAAGTGTTGCGAAGCTTTGAGCAAACCGACTTTAGCATAGATTTACTATTTTGTGGCATTGTTTATAAAGAGCCAGTTCGAGAGGCTTTTTTAAAGTCAGTAAAACAACAACTTGCAGATAAGGCAATTAACTTTCAAATTTTTGGTTCTTTTGGTCAAGAAGCCATTTATGGTGCTGATTACTACACAGTGCTAGCGAAAAGCCAAATGGGTCTAAGTTATTCCCGTAGTAATGATATGCCCTTATACGCTTCTGATCGCATTGTTCAGTTGACGGGGAATGGATTATTGACCTTTAGCCCAAGGATTGAAGGCTTCGAGCAATTGTATAAGCATGATGAGATTGTATATTTTGACGATGCTAACGATTTAATTGATAAAGTAACGTTTTATAAAAACAACCCGCAGACAGCTGCAAAAATTGCACAGCAAGGCCATCGACGCACGCATCAAAGTTATAATGCTAAACGTGTTACTCGGTTTATGCTCGAGTTAATTTATCGTAAGCCATTTAGTGAAGCTTACGAATGGCAGCATGAGGTATATGTATGATGCTAATACTGTCTATCCTCTTTATTACCATCGTATTGGCAGCTGTGTTGTGGCTAATGGGTAACTATACGTTTTGGCTGCCGTCACGTAGTGCAGAGTATCCACGTATCGTGATGTTGCACCAAGTTAATGACAGTGTCCCAGCCTCTGGCATGAATATGCCGCCTGAGAAGTTTGAACAACTACTACAACTGTTAAAAAAGTTAGGTTATCAAAGTCATTTTGTCTCAGAAATTCCACATCATACTAGCCATCGAAACTGGGTCTGCCTCACCTTTGATGATGGTTTTATGGATAACTTTACCCAAGCTTTTCCACTGTTGCAAAAGTACCACATGAAAGCCACAATCTATTTAGCAACCCAAATTCCTGATATCGAGAAATTAGACGCCGCTGCAATTACGACCATGCAGCAATCTGGCTTAATTGAATTTGGTAGTCATACCCAAGACCATGTTAACTTGCTAAAGCTTGATAATAATGAGGCGCGCGACCAAATAGCCCAATCCAAACAGCAAGTTGAAAAGTTGGTAGGTCATTGTGATAGCTTTGCCTACCCATTCGGTCGTTACGATCAGCATCATGTTGATATGGTTAGAGAATTAGGTTTTACCACAGCTGTATCAACGCGAAAGAAAATTGAGCCTGTCAGCGCTAATAATACTTTGCAATTACCTCGTATTAGTACCAATGGCATGATGAATCGCTTACAAATGCGTATCGCACTGGTCAAGGGTCGCTATAAACTATGAATACCATAAACTGTAGTGTTTATATTATTACCAAAGATGTGGCGACGTGGATCGCTGATACCTTGACTAGTGTGCAAGACTTTGCCGAAGTCATTATCGTTGATTCGGGTAGCACTGATGATACATTGGTAATTGCCAAGCAATTTCCCAATGTGACTATCTATCACCAAGACTGGCTTGGATTTGCGCAGCAGAAAACCGTTGCGCTTAACTATTGTCAGTATGATTGGGTGTTAAATCTAGATGGCGATGAAGTCTGCTCGGCTGAACTCAAACAAGACATACAAGCAGCGATAGCGGATTCCACTGTATTTGGGCTGACTGTACCGATTAATGATTATTTTTTGAACCAAAAAAACAGCGAATTTACCAAAAAACACGCCAAAATCCGTAGTTTTCGTCATGGCTTTGGTCGCTATGATTTGACCAATACCGCCCATGAGCAAGTCATCGTTGATGGCAATGTCATTATGGCAAAAGGCAATATTTATCATTTTGGCGAAAATAGTATCTTTATCAAAGTCGATAAAAATAATCGTTACTCTGAACTAAAGGCGCAAGAAAAATTTGCCAAGCACAAAAAACCGACCTTGTTAAAACTTATGATGGTGATGCCGTTAACATTTATGAAGTCTTATTTTCTGCGACGTAATTTTCTCAATGGTTGGCGCGGATTTGTTGGTAGTATGATTAACGCTTTTTATGCGTTCTTAAAAGAAGCCAAGCTATTTGAACAGTATCAAAAACACCAGCCACAAAAAACAAACTTAAAAAGTGGCCAATGACCATGAGCAATATTGTATCAGTAAATCTATCCCAATCCTTGCCACGGATTACCTTGGTTTTGGCCAGTGCTGGTTTTGGCGGATTAGAAAAACATGTTATTGAATTAGCCACAGGTTTGGCAAATCAAGGCTATCCAGTGACTTTGATTAGTGATAAAACTTATTCGGAACACCTAACACAACCAAGATTTGATTTTGTTGGAATTGATTTTGAACGTTCTCGTAATAACCCGAAGTTATTATGGGACTTATACCAAGCTATAAAAAGCGCTAAACCTGATGTGTTACATGTTCATGGTAATAAATCGGCTCAATTAATCAGTCATTTAAACCGAATCGGCGCATTTAAAAAATTAGCAATTGTTGGTAGTTTACACAGTCAGAAATCGAACACCAAGATGTTTGCTGCTTGTGATGCAGTTATTGCCGTTAGAGATCACTTACCTGAGATTGAATTAGTTGCTGGGATGGACTTTGATGCTCTGATTGCTCAGATGTTAGAGGCTCAGGACTTTACTGGGATAACGGTTGTTGAAGGACCTAACGTTAGTTGGGATCCTATTAATAAGGTGTTAGTTGTTCCTAGAGGTAAAGACGGTATTGACGGAAGAGATGGAGTTGATGGTCGTGACGGTATTGATGGTAAAGACGGTAAACGTGGAGTTAAGGGTGATAAAGGTGATACTGGGTCTGCCGGTAAAGATGGGGTTAACGGGATTAATGGAACTAACGGTAAGATTCCTGTGATTGAGTTTCAGGTTGATGATGAGTTTAATATGACTTATGAAGTTGTTGGGTACGAAGATGGACCAGGTTCAGCTAATGTAGTGCAGGAGTGGTAATGGCAAAGTTTGTAATTAATTTGAAAGATGTAATGGATGTTAGTACTAGAGACTATATTAGTAATAATGTTGAGATGTTTAAAAGCACTACTCCAGGACCTAAAGGTGCTGATGGTCCAAAAGGCCCTCAA
>CALJUC010000118.1 GCA_937975585.1 uncultured Moraxella sp.
TACACGTAGTACAGCAAGCGAATTTGACAAAGATAGTGTGTTTTTGGGGAAAGGTTTTACGAATTTTTATCCGATTTGATAGTGTAAAAGGTCAGCGATGCAGCGGCAATTGATACAACTTTGGCGTTATTTACCGGTGCGATTGCTGGTTGGTTGGTTGGTGATTGTTCTGTTACCAGCCATGTGGCGTTGGACAGGGCGTTTGGTGTCGGGTACATTGATTGAAACTCAGTCGAATGCGATGCTGCTTGCGACATTGGGCGTGGTGCTCGCCACTTTGGGGCTCAATCGCTTGACCCAGTTTCCGGGACAGCGTTCAGTCGCCTATATCGTGCCGACCTTGATTGGGGTGGCGGTGATTTTGGCCGCGATTATTATTGTGTTTCGTTTGCCCTATTCGCTGTACTATCTGACCTTTGCTGGACTGTTCGGTTCGGTGTTTTTTTTCGTGTCGTATTTACTTGAAAGGAAGGCATATCAGCCGTATTTGGCCTATATTCCGTTAGGGCACTGCCAAAACTTTGAGCAATTACTGCCAAAATCTGATATGTCCGAAGATGTGCGCCAAGATATCAATCAAATCAAATGGTTGCGCCTTGAGCAGCCATCTTTAACACCTGAGCAAAACCAAGATATTCAAGCGATTGTTGCGGATTTGTCTTCGCCACAGCTTGATAAAGACTGGCAGCAGTTTTTGACGGAGCAAACGCTACAAGGTCGCCCCGTTTATAATAATCGTCAAGTGTATGAATCACTCACAGGGCGCTTAGCGATTCATCATTTATATGAAAATGACTTGGGTTCATTGTTACCCTCACAAACTTACCTTTGGTTTAAGCAAGTACTTGATAGTATTGCGGTATTATTAACGGCACCGATTATATTGCCGATTTGTTTGCTGACAGCGATTGCGATTCGACTAGAAAGTCCGGGTAAGGTTATCTTTGTCCAAGAGCGGGTCGGTCAAGGTGGTCGCTTGTTTAAGATTTATAAATTTCGCAGTATGCGCTTTGATGCCGAAAAACATGGCGCGCAACTGGCGCAACAAAATGATGCCCGTATTACCCGTGTTGGTAAGTTTATCCGTAAGACACGGATTGATGAATTACCGCAGTTTATCAATGTGTTAAAGGGCGATATGAGTTTGATCGGCCCACGCCCTGAGCAGTTGGGCTTTGTCAAAGAATTTGAAAAAACCATTCCATTTTATAATTATCGTCATATTGTCAAGCCGGGTATTTCGGGTTGGGCGCAAGTCACCCAAGGCTATGCCAGTAACGAAGATGAAACCGCGTTAAAGGTGCAATACGATTTTTATTATATCAAACATATTTCGTTTGCCCTTGATGTTCTGATTGTATTAAAAACCATTCAAACCATGCTGACTGGCTTTGGTGCGCGCTAATTGATGCGCTAAACAAGTCAAAAAGGTGGGTTAGGAGACTGTTATGTTAGAAAATTCAACGATTTTAATCACGGGTGGTACGGGCTCATTTGGTCATACCTTTGTCCCCATGACCTTGGCAAAATATAACCCGAAAAAACTGATTATCTTTTCACGTGATGAGATGAAACAGTGGGAAATGGCCAAGCTATACCAAAACGACAAACGTGTGCGTTTTTTCATCGGTGATGTGCGTGATAAAGACCGTCTATATCGTGCGCTTGATGGGGTTGATTATGTGGTGCACGCGGCGGCGACAAAGATTGTACCAACCGCAGAATACAACCCATTTGAGTGTGTCAAAACCAATATCAATGGCGCGATGAACGTGATTGATGCCTGTATCGACAAAGGGGTAAAAGGCGTTGTCGCGCTTTCAACCGATAAGGCTTCAAGCCCAGCCAATCTGTATGGTGCCACTAAACTAGCGTCAGACAAACTATTTGTCGCCGGTAATGCGTATTCAGGTGAACATGGTACCAAGTTTTCTGTGGTGCGTTATGGGAATGTCATGGGCTCGCGTGGCTCGGTGATTCCATTTTTTATGTCGATCAAAGACAAAGGCGTGTTGCCAATTACAGACCCGCGCATGACGCGTTTTATGATTTCGCTTGAGCAAGGCGTGGAATTGGTATGGCACGCGTTTGACGATATGGTGGGCGGTGAGATTTATGTCAAAAAAATCCCATCGATGACCATGCCGGATTTGGCGACAGCCGTCTGTGCAGAATGCCGTCAAGAAACCATCGGTATCCGTCCGGGCGAAAAACTGCATGAGCAAATGATTAGCGCGGAAGACTCCTACTATACTTATGAGTACCCTGAGCATTATAAAATTTTGCCTGCGATTAACGGTTGGTGTGATTCACCTGAGCGTATCAAAGATGGCGTGAAAGTGCCGGAAGGCTTTGTGTATGCCAGTGACAACAATCGTGAATGGATGAGCGTGGATGAGTTGCGCGCTTGGATGGAAGCCAATCAAGCCAAAATCGGTAAAATCTAACCGGATAGATAGCGATAAAAAAGAGAATATAGCTATGATACCTTACGGACGCCAACATATTACCCAAGCAGATATTGATGCTGTCGTGGATGTCTTAAAATCACCGTTTTTGACCCAAGGCAGTCAAGTACCCGCATTTGAGCAAGCGATTGCGAGCTATACGGGCGCAAGCTATGGTGTGGCAGTCAATAGTGCAACTTCGGCACTGCATATTGCTTGTTTGGCATTGGGGCTTGGGCAAGGCGACTGGCTATGGACGGTGCCGAATACCTTTGTCGCTTCAGCGAACTGTGGCTTATATTGCGGTGCGCAAGTCGATTTTGTGGATATCGACCCTGTGACACTCAATATGTCCGTGGATGCGTTAAGCAAAAAATTGGCCTTGGCGAAAGCTGAAAATCGTCTACCTAAAGTGGTGATTCCGGTGCATTTTTCGGGTGAACCATGTGATATGGCAGCGATTCATGCCTTGTCACAGCAATATGGTTTTGCCATTATCGAAGATGCTTCACATGCCATCGGTAGTAAGTATCAAGGCAAGCCTATTGGTAACGGTGAATACAGTGATATTACCGTATTTAGTTTTCACCCTGTCAAAATCATCACCACGGCAGAGGGCGGACTTGCCACGACCAATCGTGCTGATTTAGCGGAAAAAATGCAGCTATTACGCAGTCATGGCGTGACTCGTGATACTAATCTGATGACACAAGCTAGTGAAGGTGGTTGGTACTACCAACAGGTGGATTTGGGCTTTAATTACCGGATGACTGAGCTACAGGCGGCACTGGGTGTGAGTCAAATGACGCTACTCGATACCTTCATTGCGCGTCGCCATCAGTTAGCAAAGCGTTATGATGAACTGCTAAAAGATTTACCGATTATCTTACCAACGCGTCATCCTGAGAATGGTTCTGCACTGCATTTGTACCCGATTCAAATCAAAGCTGATAGCGGTAAAACCCGCAAACAAGTATTTGACCATCTTCGTGCCAATGATATCGGGGTCAATGTGCATTATATTCCGGTGCATACCCAACCGTACTATCAAGCGATGGGATTTGCTACCGGTGATTTTCCAAATAGCGAAGCCTATTATCAAGCGGCCATTAGCTTGCCCTTGTACTATGACTTGACCGAAGCGGAACAAGACACCGTTGTAGCCGTATTAACCCAAGCCTTCATGGGGTAAAGATGGTTATGAACGTCTGTATTATCCCAGCGCGTGGTGGCAGTAAGCGCATTCCGCGTAAAAATATCAAAGACTTTAACGGCAAACCAATGCTTGCCTATGCCATCGACACCGCCAAACAAACAGGGTTGTTCGAGCGTATTGTCGTCTCAACCGATGATACAGAAATTGCTGAAATAGCCGAGCAGTTTGGCGCAAGTGTGCTTTGGCGACCTGATGAACTGGCAAATGATTATGCCACAACGGTTGCCGTGATTCGTCACGCAATTGAAACGTTAGACCTAGCATCGGCTATGGTTTGCTGTGTGTATCCTTGTACCCCGTTATTGACCAGTGAGCAATTAAGTGATGGGCTTCAAAAGCTCACCCAAGCGCAGCAATCGGGCAGGCAAGCCAAGTTTTGTTTTCCGGTGCTTGAATTTGCGTCAGTGATTTTCCGGGGATTGCAGCTTGATGAACAGGGGTTGGTATCAACGATTTTTGCCGCCACTGAGCAGCAACGTACCCAAGACTTGCGCCATGCGTATTATGATGCAGGGCAGTTTTATTGGGGACAGGCGGCTGATTGGCTTACGCTGGATTCGATTCACAACCATGGCATAGCATTACCATTACCTAAGCATAGCGTGGTTGATATCGACGATGAAATGGACTGGCAATTTGCTGAGCAGTTGTACCAGTTGCGCTTTAGTTTTTAAGCAAGATTTAATCGCTAACTACTTAGCGTAAAGTCAATCAGACAGTAATTCTTTGTGAAAGGACAGTATCAATCGTGAATATTGTGATTCGTTCAGATGCTAGTTTAGTGATGGGTAGTGGTCATGTCATGCGCTGTCTGACCTTGGCGCATCGCTTGCGTGAACAAGGCCATAGTATTCATTTTATCTGTCGAGAACAATCGGGGCATTTAGCCGATGCGATTGCCAAGCAAGGGTTTGCCGTGACCTTGTTGTCCGCCAGAACGTGTAGCAACTTCGCCAAGTCTTTTGCGCATAGTCAGTGGCTCGGTATGAGTGAAAACGATGACTTTGCCGATTGTGCGCCTTTGCTGCAATCATTACAACCGGATTGGCTAATTATCGACCACTATGCCATTAGCCGGACTTGGCAAGGCCTTGCCAAGCAATTATTACCGCATGTCAAAATCCTAGTCATTGATGATTTGGCCGATCGACCGCATTTGGCCGATATACTACTGGATCAAACCTTTGGCCGTCAGCCTCAAGATTATCAAGGGCGTGTTCCCAGCCATTGCCGCTTGTTATTAGGCACACGTTATGCCTTGCTCCGTGATGAATTTGGCCAGTGGCGTGAGATAAGTTTACGCCGCCGCCAACAAGCCAATTTTGCTGTCAAAAATATTTTGGTCAATTTGGGTGGTGTGGATAACGACAATGTGACCTTGGCGGTATTGCGCAGTCTTACTGCTGTGGTCAAGTCTGATATGCAGATGACTGAGATTAAGGTAATAGTGGTCATGGGGGCAACCGCGCCACATATCGCCAGTGTGCAAGCATTTGCTGCCAGTGCGCCTTATACGTGTCAGGTTGTCGTCAATGCCAATAATATGGCGGAACTCATGGCAAATGCTGATATTGCGATTGGGGCGGCCGGCAGTACGACTTGGGAGCGCTGTGCCTTAGGGCTACCGATGGTGCTATTGGTACTTGCGGACAATCAACGATTTATCGCTGAGGCACTAACCCAAGCAAAACTGGTTACGGCCAGTGATGATATTAGTCAACTATCACAGCAATTACCCATTGCGTTTAAGCAGCTACAAGCTAATCTGTCTAGATTTAGTAAAAAAATCGCCCAAACCGTTGATGGCAAGGGCGCAACGCGTGTTGCTAATCATTTAGGATTGACTGGCAAAACTGTGCAAGTGCGTAAGGCTACATTTAATGATGTGGTGCAAGTATGGCAATGGCGCAATCACCCTGATGTACGACAATATATGTTTGGGCAAGATGAAATTGCACTGGCAGACCATGAAAAATGGTTTACGCGTCAGTTAACATTGTCAAATGTGACCTTGCTCATATTTGAGGTCAATCATGCGCCGATGGGCTTTGTGAATTTTACCTGTCCCACCATTGATAAATATCAAACGTTAAATAATCACGCACAGCCGAAAGATACCGCCAGTTGGGGATTTTATCTCGCACCAAATAGCCCAAAAGGGCAAGGTTTAGGTTACTTGTTGGGCGTATTGGCGATTAGTTATATGTTCAGTCAACCCAACCCTGTAAAAGCGATATCAGCACAGGTGCTCGACTACAATAGCGCGTCATTGGCATTGCACCGTAAATTAGGCTTTCAAGAAACCGGTATGTTAAAGCAGCATTTTGCGGTCGCTGATAAAACGTATGATGTGGTTGAATTTGAATTATCAGCGGATAATTTTTTGTACTAAATTGCTGTCAGCTGTTAGTACCAAATCCTTTATAATGTGGTATTCATCCAATATTTTCCCCTATAAAAAGTCCGTTCACTATGAGTAATCAATTTAATATCAATCATCGTCCCATTGGCCTAGATTTTTCCCCATACATCATTGCCGAAATGTCTGCCAACCACAATGGCGATATCAATAACGCCTATAAAATCATTGACATGGCAAAAGCCTGTGGCGCAGACGCGGTCAAAATGCAGACCTATACGCCTGATACGATTACCCTAAACAGCAACGCGCCTGATTTTCAGATTCACGGCGGATTGTGGGATGGTCGTACTTTGTATGACCTATACCAAGAAGCCTATACACCGTGGGACTGGCATAAGCCATTGTTCGATTATGCGCGTAGCAAAGACATTACCATGTTTAGCTCACCGTTCGACTTTACCGCCGTGGATTTGCTCGAAGATTTGAACGCCCCTGCCTACAAAATCGCGTCGTTTGAAGCAGTGGACTTACCATTAATCAAATACGTTGCCAGTACCGGCAAGCCGATGATTATCTCAACCGGTATGGCAGACAGTGACGAGATTGCTGAGGCAGTTGCGGCCGCACGCGAGGGTGGGTGTAGTCAGTTGGCGTTATTACATTGTGTCAGTGGTTATCCAGCGCCCGCAGGTGATTATAACTTGCGTACGATTTTGGATATGCAAACCCGTTACGGTGTGCCAGTGGGCTTGTCGGACCATACGTTAGACAATACCACGGCGGTAAGTAGTGTGGCATTGGGCGCGTGTATTATCGAAAAACACGTCACGCTTGACCGCAATGGTGGCGGGGCAGATGACAGTTTTTCGCTGGAAGCCGATGAGTTGATGGCCTTGTGTCGTGATAGCAAGACTGCATGGCAAGCACTGGGACAAGTGGATTATGGCCGCAAATCGAGTGAAATCGGTAATGCGCAATTTCGCCGTTCACTATACTTTGTCAAGGATATGCAGGCAGGCGAGGTGATTACCCCTGAGCATATCCGCAGTGTGCGCCCAGGCTTTGGCTTAGCGCCCAAGTTTTATGATGCGCTGATCGGTAAAAAAGTCAAATCGAACATTGAAGCCAATACACCGACATCATGGGAAAAAATTGGTTCTTAAAGCGAGGTAGGGGTTTTTAATCGTTCATCTCTTTCCACTTTTTTATAGCCAAGTTAAAAAGACGATACTGGGTGTGACAACTTACAAGCTAACTACATGCTAAATAAAATAACAGGATTGGCAAAGTCGGCGCTACTAAAAGATAGCGTCATTTATGTATTGGGCGAGATGACGGCCAAGGCTGTGCCATTTTTGCTATTGCCTTACTTGACGCGGGTATTGGGTACGACAGGGTTTGGGGATTTGTCATATTACCTATCGCTTACCGCGTTTATTGTGATTGGTATGAGCCTGTCGCAAAATGGCGCATTGACACGCTATTTTTACGTGTATGGCCGACATGGCTTGGGCAATATCTTGTTGGCGGGCGGCTTATATAGCTTGGCATTTTTGTTGATTGGTATTGCCGTTAGTGTTGCCTTACAAAGTGAGTTATTGTTTTATTGTTTTTTTACCGCGTTCTTACAAACGCTGATTCAAAACCAACTGGCACTACGCCAATGCCAAAAACGTCCCTTTAGCTATTTGACCATTCAGCTATCACTGGCGTTGGGGAATTTACTATGGACGGTGCTGATTTTTCAGGTCTTTAGTGGTATTTCAAGTGATAAGGTCGCCCAACGCCTGATTGCTATTATTGTTGCACATGGCTTGACCTTTATTGGGGCGCTGACTTGGGCAAAATACCAGTTTTCTATCAACATTCGCCTAACCCCAAAACGCCTACGTTTGGGACTCGGTTATATTTTAACCTTGGGTTTGCCACTACTGTTGCACGGATTAAGTTATACCATTAAGGGGCAACTTGACCGCGTATTGATACACCAAAACTTTAGTAGCCATGATTTGGGTATTTATTCGGCGGGCGTGCAAATCGCTAGTGTGTTGACCATTGTGATTATGGCGGTGAACACGGCTACCGTACCGCATCTGTATGAGCGGCTTAAATCAGGCCGTATTACCTTGGCGAATATCCATCGCCTGTTTTGGCTTAGCCTATTGGTGCCACCGGCATTGACTGCGGTTGTTTGGGTGTTGCCATCATCGTTAATGGCGTGGTTGTTGGGCGCAGACTTTGCCGCAAGTCATTATTATATGGTGATATTTGTCTTTGCGTTTTCGCTGATTATCCCGTATTTACTACTGGTAAATTATTTATTTTATCATGCCAAAAACGCGCAAATTTCGCTAAGCTCGGTATTATCCACTGTCATTTATCTGCTAGCACTGTGGTTGTTTAGCCATGTGTCGTTGACGCTCGTACCTTGGGCGACCATCGCGAGCAGTGTTGCGATTTTGCCATTATTGTATTACTTTACCTTAACGGTAGACCAAAAACTGGACCAAAAAGTGAATAAGTCGGGTGAGACGTAAATGAATCTAATTATCTGTATTACCCCGCTGCAAGTCCTTATTGCCAAACAAATCATCAAAAAAACGCCCGAAGATTTTATTGGATTATATTTGCCGTATGGCGTTAATGCAAAAAGTGAGGCCAAGCACCGTTATTACTTTGAGCAACTTCAACAGGTGTGTCAACAAGCCGCATTTCTTGAGTTAAAAAACCAAGGGATTGGCGAGCAGTTACAAACCTTAAAGGCACTAAAATCTACCATGCAGCAGTTAGGCGTTTGGCAGCAGCCAATCAATACGGTGTATTTGGCCAGTGTGGATGTGCTGTTTTTGCAGTATGTGATTTCGAAGGTGCGTTTTGCGACACTTATGACCTTTGACGATGGTACAGCCAATATTTTCCCGAACTCTACTTATTTTAACCCTTTGCCAAAATCGCTACCACAACGATTGTTCAAACGTGCCGTGGGTATTCGCTATCCAAGTGTGGCTGCGGTGTTGGCCGTATCAGCTAAGCATTACAGCATTTTTGCCAATGAAAAAAATATCATTGATAAGGTCGACGTGGTGCAGTTATTTGATGATTTAACGGCATCAGAACAGCCCGCAACCTCTAACCAAACCAAGGCTAAAAAAATCTTAATGGGTCAGGGCTTGGACAGTTTTATCGGTGAGCAAGCCTATTTGGAGTTATTAACCCAAATCATTGAGCGCTTTGGGATTACTGACTTTGTGCCGCATCCACGCGAGAAGCTTGATATGAGTGCGTATGTCAATGTGATTCATAGTGACAAAATCGTTGAAGATTATCTCATTGATGAGTTGCACAACAATCCTAATACTGAATACGAGGTTTATACATTTTTTAGCACGGCTGTGTTTAGTCTGCGCGATTTTCCGCACACCCGCATTGTGTTACTGCGTAATGCCGCGTTAGAGCAGCGTTTTAGCGAGGCGTATGCGTTTTTGCTAAGTCGAGGTTTTAGCGTCATTGATATGGATAAGAATAATCAGGGAGGTCAAGCATGAACCGACACGCTTTATTGGTGCAAGCGCACCGCGATATTGGTTATTTTATCGCACTCGCCAAACGCCGACCGAATCTTAATATTTATGTGCATATTGATGCCAAATTGAGATATTGTCCGCAAGCGGAAATCGCTGATTTGGCCAATGTGTTTTTACTCGACAATCGGGTGTCGGTGCGTTGGGGCGGGTTTAGCCAAGTGGCGGCAACCTTGGCGCTATTTGAGGCGGCATTTGCCAACCCTGACAACCAGTTTTTTCATTTGGTGAGTGGCGAAGATGTGGTATTGCAAGATTTTGTGGTGATTGAAAAAGCTTGGGAGCAACAAAACTTTGCTATGATGATGACCTGTGATATCGCACCGCAATATGCGTATCGCTTCGTGATGGATAGTCCGCATGCAGACCAAGATTGGCAGCGTAAGCTGTCCGGTAAAGTGATGACCAAGTTGCAACAAGGATTGGCCAAAGTCGTACCTTATAACAAGCCAATTTATTTTGGCTCACAATGGTTTTCGGTCACGCGTGACGATTGGGCCAAAATCTTGCCGTATGTCGATGATTATCGTGAGTTTTTTCAGCATAAATTGGTGCCGGATGAGCATTTTTTCCAAACCTTAATTCAAGAAAAACTCGCGCAACAAATTCGCGTCAGTGACAATAACCAACGTCGGATTATTTTTGACAAAAACGTCAATAACGGCAACAGCCCGATTTATTTGAGTTTATTGCAACTTGAACGGGCAACGTTTGATGGGTTTTGGTTCGCGCGGAAAGTCACCGATGAGGTGGCAATGAATTGGTTAATGGGTGAAAAGCAATGAAGTTTTCGGTATTGATGTCGTTGTATGACAAAGAGCAGCCTGAATTTTTGGCCGACTGTTTGGCAAGCCTAGTGGCGCAAACCTTACCCGCGGATGAGATTGTGTTGGTGCTCGATGGGCCGATCAATGTTAACTTACAGCGCGTATTGGATGAGTGGCAGCCAAAACTGCCGCTGCATATCGTGGCATTGGAGCAGAATGTTGGGCTCGGTCAGGCGCTTAATTCAGGGCTTGCCGCGTGTCAGCATGATTGGGTGCTGCGCATGGATACCGATGATGTCTGTGTACCAACGCGTTTTGAGCAGCAAATCACGTATTTACAAGCCCATCCTGAGGTGAGTGTGCTTGGCGGTCAGATTATTGAGTTTGAGCACGATATCAATGCCGGCAAAAAATCTCGCAGCGTCCCAACGACACATGACGAAATTGTGCAATATGCCAAATCGCGCAATCCGATTAACCATATGACCGTGGCTTTTAAGAAGTCTGCCGTCTTGGCCGTGGGGAGTTATCGCCATGCGCCTTTATATGAAGATTATGACTTATGGGTGCGGTTATTGGTTGCCGGGTATCAATTTGCTAACTTGCCAGATGTCATCGTATACGCACGGGCGGGCGAGGCCATGTACCAGCGCCGCGGTGGCATGCACTATGCCAAGTATGAGATTGGTATGCAGCAAAACTTCTATGGTCAGGGGTTTTTAACCATCACTCAAGTAATCAAAAACTTGGCAATTCGATTGCCAGTGCGTTTGTTGCCAAATGGGGTGAGAAGTTGGATTTATCAAACTTTGCTGAGGAAATAGTTCGCCAAAAAATACAGTAAGCAAATCTTACTGCTTCAGCACGTTACGATTCGGGCTAAGTTTTTCCACCATGGTTTGACTAAGCGGCAATAGCTCACCGCATATTAGTCCGGCTAACAATTCACTGCAAATCGGGGCATACGCATAGCCCTTTGAACCGAGTGCCGAAAATGTCCAAAGTCGACTCTCTGTGCGCTGCTCACCGTCTTTCAAGTGCCCCCAAACCTGGCCAACGAGTGGTAGATAATCCACTGTTTGGCTACGCAACCGCGCACGACCGTGCCAGCGAGATTGGGGTGTCAGTAATTGCGCATTCTCAGCAACCAACTGGGGTAACGCATTGGCCAAGTCATCGACATTCATCTGATGGTCGGCAAGGGCAGGCGTGGTATCTAAGCTATCGCGGACAAAGCTTGCGCCCATCATGGTATAACGCTGTTTATCGGCATTAAACGTGGCAAAGTAACTGCCATACTTGATAGGTAAATGCGGCAACGGTGCATTATCATTAATTTCAAACCAAGACACTTGACCACGGCTGATGTTAAATGGTTTAACGTTGGGCAAAAAGTCACAGCTCTCTAACGCCATGCACAATACGGCATGGTCAAAGCTTTGTTCATTGTCCTTAAGCGTTAATGCTACTTGGTTGTCGATTTGGTGCAGCGCGGTTAATTCAGCTTTTTGGACGCTAATATTCGGGTGAGAAAGTACTGCTTTAGCAAAATTGGCGGTGTCAATCAATCCGGCTTCGGGCATCCAAATTGCCTCGCCAGTGGTGATACCAAGTTTTTCAGTGGCTTGCTCTGCTGACAGCAATTGGACAAATTCAGACGGCATTTGCATCACTTCTTCCGCGGTGACGCGGCTATGCGATAACAAATCCAAACAGCCGGTTTTTGCTAAAATCGGTAAGCTAGTCTGTGCTGACAATGCCGGATAAAAGCGACAACTGGCCAAATAGCCAATCGCGTGTAAATTGGTCGGTAGCCGCTCAAGGCTCGTGAGTTTGGGCGCCAAAAAACCGCGAATATTCCCGGATGCCCCTGATAATGGGGCTGCTTTGTCCAATATAGTCACCTGATGGCCGCGTACCGCTAGCGCATAGGCGGTAGATAGCCCGGCAACCCCGGCACCGATGACTGCGATATGTAAGGCTGTCTGCGGTGTCGGTAAAGTCGGTAAGGCAAAGTCGGGTAATTTTACCGATTGGCGTGTGCGAGGGTATTTTGGCGGGAATTTAAGCTTTAAAAACAGCAAAGGTGCAAATGGCGGTCGATTAACTGTTTTGCCTAAGCGTTTGGCCAAGTAATGGTCGCTCAAGTAATGAAATTTGAAATTGCTAAAGCTAGGCAACATGATGTTAGATGCTGACACAAACTGCGCGGTAAGCATTTCGCGTTTTTTGCCGAAGCCTTTGTGTTTTTGTAAGCTAAAGCCGTGTTGCTTGAGTCCCGTTTTGACCCTACTGGCCACACTAAAGGTCGCAAGGGTCGTACCGGTATGGGTGGATATTTTGGGCGCGGATAGTCGCGCGATTTGGCCAAACAAGCTATCCGACCACAGTTCATCATTACAACTGGGCGCAAAACCATCGAGTAGCCAAGCATTGACCTTTGCTTGGCCAATCACTTGGCTTAAGCTATCACTGGCATCCCCAAGCCAAATATCAAGGGTCAATCGTTCGGCAAAGAAATTGAGCCGATGACAACCCGCCAATGGGGGTGGATAATTGGCAATAAGCTGTTCGGCAAGGGGTGCCAAACTCGGCCAAACGCTTAACGCTTGCGCCAAATTAGGTTTGGTTAACGGAAATTTTTCGGTGGTAATAATATGCAGATGGCTGCGGTTATTGGGGCGTACTTGCTGCCAAAGCTGCCAAATAGCGAGCACATTTAAGCCTGTGCCAAAACCAATTTCACCAATCACAAAGCGCTCAAACGGCTGTAGTTTAGATAACCGTTGAGGTAAGCCATTGCCGTCTAAAAACACATAACGTGATTCAGCCAAGCCATCGACTTTGGAAAAATACACATCGCCAAATTCGCTAGAGGTGGGAACCGTGACACCATTGTCATCGGTTTGCCAAGTCAAGGCTGCGGCCTGAATCGCTGTCTGACGGGTACTAGTCATCGCGAGCAAGTCCCAACTGTTTGACAATGCCTGCACCGACTGCACGACCCGTGGCAAAACAGGCTGTCAGCAGATAGCCGCCCGTTGGCGCATCCCAATCCAGCATTTCACCACAACAAAACACAGATGGGTTAGATTTAAGCTGAAAATCTTCAGTTAGCGCAGAACGCTTTATGCCACCACCGCAACTAATCGCTTCATCAATCGGGCGAAAATCAGTAAAAGTAACGGTTAAGTGTTTGATATAGCCGACCATCTTGGTTGCATCGTGCCAGTCAGCTTTGGGGGAGATTTCACGTAGTAGGGCGATTTTTACTGGGTCTAAGCCTGCCTTACGCCATACGTTATTGAGCGATTGTTTTTTGCCACCTTGCAACGTTTTTAGTAGTTTATCGGCGTTCGTATCTGGCAGTAAGTCCAATATTAATTCGATATGACCATTGGTCTGTAACTGTCTGCGCATGGCGTGATTAAGGCGATAAATCAGCCCGCTTTCCATGCCATAGTGACTGATGATGATATCGCCAAAGCCTTGTTCGATTTGTTCTTTGCCTTGCTGATTAGGGTAGTGGACAGCGGCTTTGACGCGTTTTAGCGCTTGACCAAAATAAGAGCTCAAGTGAGCAGACCATTCCCGTATGATACCGACATTACTGGGATAAAAAGGCGCCATCTCATCGGGGTTGAGCCATTGTTGCCATTTGCCATCACTGCCTAGGCGTGACCAAGATAAGCCGCCTGTGGCAAGCACAATCGCATCAAAGGATTGGCTAAAGGTTTCAGGCGTATCAGGGTTATCGCGCGTGTCTTGGGCACCTACTTGCCGCTCACGCAATTCTTTTTGGAACGTGGCTTGATTGCCCGTGATATCGGTACAGGTATGGCGATAAAAAAACTGTACCTCATGCTGCTGTAAGTCTTGTAGCCAAGCGCGAAGTAGCGGAGAAGCTTTCATCATGGTCGGGAAAATTCGCCCTGTTGAACCAACAAAAGACTCAATACCCAAGCGCTGCATAAAGTTGCGAATATCATTACTGTTAAAGGTTTCAATATGAGGCGTGAGCCAATCATCGGGCTGATAGCGCGTGACAAAATCGGCTAATGGCTCGGCATGGGATATATTAAGCCCACTTTTACCCGCCATCAGTAGCTTACGCGCCGGTGAGGGTTTTTGCTCATATACGTGGATGTTAACCGCAAAATTTTTTAGGTACTCAGCGACCATCAAGCCAGCCGGGCCAGCACCAATAATCGCAACAGTCGGACGCCCATTACTTAGTAAGGTATTTTGTAAGGAGAGAAATGTTGTAGCGGTTTCAGCAGTCATGGGATAAAAGCCAATTACCAACTGCTTTTACGCCCAAACACCAACCAACCAATACCCAAGCCAAGAAGCATACTAACCCCTGCGGTATACGCGCCATACATGAATAACTGGCTACTGCGCTCATTGACCAACACATTCGTTTGTGTAGTCAGGCTATCGACTTGGCGTTGCAACTCGGCATTGTTGGCCAGTAGCGCTTCATTGGCTTTTGATAACGCTGCATCGCTTGGCTTATTCAGTTGTGCAAGGGTCGGTTGATTGGGGTTTTGGGTCGGTGATACTTGGCTAGCCGGTATTGTGGCCGCAAGGCTACTGGCCGGTTGATTCGGTAATGGCTGTCCGGTCTTTGGGTCAGTGACAATCACTTGTGGGGCAGCGGCTGCATAGCTAGCTAGGCTTAATAATAAGGTCGCTACAAGAGGAGAAAAACGATTTTGCATGGAAAGTGCCCAACAAGTTGATAAATATTTGCTCACAATATAGGCAAGTAATCGATAGACCTACCTAGTTGACTTTAATGACTTAATTAAGGGTTTACTGACGATTGACGCGGCTTGGCGATGGCAATAATGCCAAATCACTAACGCGACAAGGATTGATATCAATGCCGCCACGGCGGGTATACCAAGCACGTACCAGTAATTTTTCCGGTGCGAACTTTAGCGTTAAATCACTAAAAATCTGCTCAACACATTGCTCATGAAAGCCATTATGTTGGCGGAAAGTCAAAATATATTGCAATAAACTGCCTTTGTCGATGGGCGCACTGGTGATATCAATCAACAACGTACCCCAGTCTGGTTGATTGGTCACTGGGCAGTTCGAGCGTAATAAATGCGAATGATAGACTTGGCGCTGACTGTTTTGTAAAGTGTTTGCTGTGTCAAATGCCAACAAACGACTATCCACATCATCCGTCAAGGCAACTTTTTGCGCTGAATCATTTAACACGGTATCAATCAATAACCCTTCAGGCTGATAAAGTGGTAACGACTGCGCATCATCGATAGTGATAAGCTCAGCGCCAACTTGGGTCTGTAACGCGCTCGACAAATCCCGTTCAATCGTATCAATCACGCTTTGGCTATCAGTAAACTCGGTAAAGTTTAAACTGTTCAAATACAGCTTGAGTGACTTTGACTCAACGATAAACGGTGAACTCGCCGGAATGGTTAAACGCAGCATCGCCACTTGTGAGATACCTTGCGGATTAAGCCATGACACCTCAAATGCGTGCCACCAATCCACGCCCACACTCAGTTTATCAGCGGATAACGCCAAATGACGACGACCCAACTCACGCGAAATCGGATAGATGATATCAGGTGCATAGGTCTTTGGGTAATCCGTGGTTTGGCCCAAAATACCGTGATTTGGCGTAGTTGTCATAGTCGGTCACCCAAAAGCGATAAAACGTTATTATACAAAATTACAAACGAACCCGTGAACCATCTTTTAACAAGTGGTAGGCAATCGCATAAAAAATCACGGTAAAAATCCCAATCGCAAGCAGCGAGTTCCAGACATTGACATCAGAATGTCCCAAAATACCGTAGCGAAACGCATTCACCATATACACAATCGGGTTAATTAAACTGACATTTTGCCAAAACTCAGGTAAATCTTTGAGTGAGTAAAAAACACCACCCAAATAGGTCAGTGGTGTCAAAACAAAACTTGGCACAATCGAGATATCATCAAATGAGCGGGCAAATACCGCATTAATCATACCACCCAGTGAGAATAACGCAGACGTCATCACCACGGTAAAAATAGTAACAAACGCGTGCACCAAGCTTAAATCGGTAAAAAATAACGCCAATAACGTCACAATCAGACCAA
Source organism: uncultured Moraxella sp. (assembly GCA_937975585.1). GTDB lineage: Bacteria > Pseudomonadota > Gammaproteobacteria > Pseudomonadales > Moraxellaceae > Faucicola. The sequence goes on from CALJUC010000118.1 coordinate 16,500, forward strand.
TCGCCAACCCGCGAAACAGGCCACCGGCAATAAAGCCAAGCAAAATCGTATGCTTAGAAATCGGGCTAACGAGCATTTCCTCGATATTGCCATGAAACTTGGTACCAAAAAAACTCGAAACCACATTCGAGTAGCTATTGGTAATCACCGCCATCATGATAAGACCTGGCACGATAAACTGCATATATGGCACACCACCCATCTCACCCACACGCGAGCCAATCATTTTACCAAAGATGATAAAATACAGGCTCATGGTAATCGCAGGCGGCAACAAGGTCTGTGGCCAAATACGTAAGATACGGCGGATTTCTTTAATGGTTAGGGTTTGAAACGCCACCCATTGCTGTTGAAAGGTCATTTAATTCTCCAACTTTTCATTTAAGTTTTTATCCACCAATCCCATAAATAGCTCTTCTAAGCGATTCGACTTATTGCGCATACTTGCCACCATCACGCCTTGAGCTGATAACTGAGCAAATACATCGTTTAAACTATCGCCTTTATCCAGTGTGACTTCAAGCGTCAAAGGGTCAATGCGTTGATAACCAACCACATTATTCAAATGAATCGTATTTTCCACAGGTTGGGTAAAGTCTAAGACAAACGACTCTTTGTCCAAACTTGCCAACAAACTTTTCATGTCCGTGTTGATACGAATCGCACCGTGGTCGATAATCGCAATATCTTTACACAGCTGTTCTGCTTCTTCGAGATAATGCGTTGTTAGAATAATTGTCGTGCCTTCTTCGGCATTAATCTGCTGCATAAATTCCCACATTGAGCGGCGTAACTCGATATCGACGCCCGCAGTCGGTTCATCAAGAATCAGTAACTTAGGGCGATGCATCAATGCGCGTGCAATCATCAAGCGACGTTTCATCCCACCTGACAACATTCGCGCTTTATTGTCTTTTTTCTCCCACAAACCAAGTGCTTTCAGCAGTTTTTCGGCACGCGGGCGCGCTGCATGGGCAGGAATACCAAAATAACCGGCTTGGGTAATTAAGATATCCTCGACATTCTCAAACTGCATAAAGTTAAATTCTTGTGGTACCACACCCAAAAATTGCTTGGCATTGGCCGGTTCTTTAAGCAAATCCACCCCAAAAATCTCTACCGAGCCACTGGTCGGACGAAACAGCGAGCTAATAATACCAATGGTGGTTGATTTACCCGCACCATTTGAGCCAAGTAACGCAAAAAAACCGCCTTGTGGTACAGTTAAATCAATACCTTTGAGGGCTGAAAAACCGTTAGGGTAAGTTTTAGTCAGGTTGCGAATTTGCAACGCAGGCGTGTCAAGCGTGGGCAAGGTTGGGGTCGCGTTAGTCATAAGTGAAAGGCTTATCGAGAAAAAAGAAAAGAGTATAGCATCGCTACATGAGTTGCTATCTTAATGGTGGTGATTGGCTGAATTTAAAGCCTAATCAATCTAGGTTTGGGTAGACAGGCAAAGCGTTGCCGTATAAAAGCAAAACAGCCCATCAAATGACAGGCTGTAAAAAAAACCGATAAGCGATTACTTAGCGTTTTCAACCATGTAATCAACGGCGTTGGTTACTTCAACGTCTAACAAATCAGTGTTACCACCTTTGGCTGGCATCGCATTGAAGCCTTGTAATGCGTGTGTATGTAATGTCGCAACGCCTTTACCAATACGTGGTGCCCATGCCGCTTTATCACCAAGTTTTGGTGAACCAAGTAGACCGGTTGTATGACAAGTATGGCAAACACCATCATAAATCACTTTACCTTCACGAGGTTTGTTAGGATCAGCAGCACCTAAAGCAGCGGTAATGCTAATATCACACTCTTGACCTTCAAAGCATACTTTACCTTGTGGTGCAATGCGAGCGATTAGGTTAGGATATAAAGCGATGAGCTTTTGAACTTGCGGTGGGTCTTGTGGGACTTCAGGTTTAGCAGTTGAAGCGGCGGCTGGCGCAGTTGCGCTTGCAGTGCTGGCACTGGCAGTTGCGCTTGCTGTCGCAGCAGGGGTAGAAGCGGTGCTACTAGCAGTATCCGCAGCTTGACTGACAGCGATACCTGCAATGCTTAGCAGAGTAGCGGCTGATAACATAACTACTTTTTTCATTCGTCCCGTTCTCTTAATAAGTGGTAAAAAATAATACATGTTTTCCCTACTATTATAAGGGAAACATCATCCAAAAATCTATGGCTGATTAACGCTAAATAAAATTTTTCGTCAATTGATTTTTTGTGGTTGGTTTTGATAGAATATAACGCTTATGTTTCTAGCCTGCCGATACCTACCAAGGTGGCCTGTCAATCATGCGCTCGTAGCTCAACTGGATAGAGTACAGGTCTCCGAAGCCTGTGGCGTGGGTTCGAG
>CALJUC010000119.1 GCA_937975585.1 uncultured Moraxella sp.
ATCTAAGCCTATGACAATCAACGCCACTGAAGCAAATAATGCTAACCAGCTAATCATATAATACAACTGCGTCGTGGAAATGCCTTCTGCCCTATTACGAATGGTTTTTTGTAGATTAATGGCTGCATACAACCCCCCAAACATAAGACCGTAAAATAATAACCCTTTTCATCATACAAAACCATCATGATGATATTACTGATCTATTGGAACAAGCGCTTTAGCCTTCGCTTTGACGGCTAATTTAACAGTTGATTGGACAGTAATTGGATGGGGCGACACATAAAACTCATAGCTTTTTTAGCGTATTTTACCTACAATAACAGCGTGTGTTCCTATGAACGAACACCCTCAACATTGTGAAATGTTGCCCACCTGCTAAAGGATTCAGTCTATGCAAGACGAAAAGTTACAAAAAGCCCTCGCCCGCCTCGGGTTAGGCTCACGCCGCCAAATGGAAGATGTGATTCGCGAAGGTCGCGTTAGTGTCAATGGCAATGTCGCAACTATTGGCGACCGTGTCGGACAAGGCGATGAAATCCGTGTCGATGGCCGCCTACTACGCTATACCGCCGAAAACGAAAAACGCCGCCGTATCCTCATGTACTACAAACCAGAAGGTGAGATTTGCTCAACCCATGACCCTGAAGGTCGTCCAACGGTATTTGAGCGTCTACCACCACTCACCCATGACCGTTGGGTAATGGTTGGTCGTCTGGATATTAACTCAACCGGTCTATTGCTATTTACCAATGACGGTGAATTAGCACACCGCTTGATGCACCCATCGAATGAGATTGAGCGTGAATATGCCGTGCGTGTTATGGGTGAAGTCACCCCAGAAATTATGCGCAACTTGACCAATGGCGTACAGCTAGAAGATGGTATGGCACAGTTTGACGACATCACCGAAAAAGGTGGTGAAGGTATCAATAAATGGTACCAAGTGAAGCTAAAAGAAGGCCGCAACCGTGAAGTACGTCGTCTATTCGAATCACAAGGGCTTAAAGTCAGCCGTCTGTTGCGTACCCGTTATGGCTCGGTAGAGTTACCGCGTGAATTACGCACGGGTCGCTATCTTGAGCTTGACCGTCGTGAGATTGATAAATTGACAGGTCTAGTGAATCTGCGCCCACGCCAAGGCACCGGCCTATACGGTATCGCCAAACGTCGCCAAGAACGCTTTGAGAAAAAACCGCTTAAAGCGCGTAAAGTCAATCACTTACGCCGTGACAAAGACAAATAGTCTACTTAATTTGCAATAAAAAAGCGTGTTTTTATAACACGCTTTTTTTATTTATAACCTTTCAAAACTATCTAACGCTTATCAATATTTACGCCAATCTTAACATCCTGACTTTGAATCATAGGTGGTGGTATGACACTAGCTGGCTGACGACTGGCATCGACTAACAAGTTTAACTCATTATTTTGCTGACCAAACCGTGCTTGCAAATAGCGATTACTGACCAGTAGCTTTTGTGCATTTTGCTCATACATGGCATCAAGCATGGTATCAAACTGCTCATTGATGGTGGTCAAATAATCCAATAATAATTGATAGGCGGTCTTACCAGTACTGCCCACGGCCATTTGATTAGCACGTGTATTATCCAATCGCTGATAGTCGGCGATTGCCTCTGGTAAGTCTTCATTGAGAATTTTTTTAACTAAAAATTGGCTTTCACCCATGATGGCCTCATCTGCTATTTGTTTGTTATTATAATAATTTAACAGCTTTTCAGCTTTTTCATTAATCGCTTCAAGATGGGTGACAAGCGGCTTTGGCAAGTTTTTGGTCGTTATTGTGGTAAGCTTTGGCATACTGGCAAAACCCACCACTCGACCACGGGTAAAGAACTGATACAGCTTGTATAGCACAAACAGTACCACAATCACAGGCACGATATATATTACGGCCATAATCGCAAGCCAGCCTAAATCCATACACCCTTCCTATTTATTTTTATTCACTTATTGTTGTTTTAGGTCATGGGTAATGATAACAAAGTTTGGCAATTGCTTTGTGCGTATCTGTTATTGGGTACGTGTCTTAACGTAACGATAAGTCGTGGCAAGTTGTGCGCTGACTTGCGCTGACAATTCATCTAATAAGCCATCGATTTGACCATCGACTTCGGTAAGAACGGCCATTAGCACTTGAGCCGCATTCATGCCATCATGAATCGGTTGCGCCAAGGCTTGTGGGTGAAAGCGTGCCAATTGGTCGTATTGGTTCACCGCTTCAGGAATCGTTTGTTCAACAAGACGCTGTAATACAAATTGCTTTTCTGTGAGCCAGTTCTGCGACAAGTTAGTGCTAAGTTTATGATTGGTTGCCTTACCACTGGCATTGGTTTGGTTGTGCTGCCATGCGGCATACCGCGACAGACGTTCGTCAATCGCCCCGAGCAGCTGCACTGCCTCGACAGGCATCAAATCCAGTTGGTCAGCCGTGACGCTTAAGTGTCGTAATGCAGGGACTTTGCCATAGCGTGTACGCCAGTAAGTTTGTTTGGTGGTTTTTTTGAGATGGGTTGGTAGCGCTAGTTTATCTTGACTGGTGATACGCGTTGGCAATGCCACGCCTTGTTGATAACCTAACGCCAAGCGAGGTGTACCAACTTCAATGCCAACCAATGCATGCATCTTATGCCAAAGCGACCATAAGCCCTTAAATAGCAATAGCACAAACACCAAGCTGACTAGCGACCCAATCATAAACCCTATCATTCTTAACTGTCCTATGGTTAACCCATTAGCAAACAGGCAACCATCGCGCACGATTGTTGCCTGTCGTTAGATTTAATATAAGTCTTGCCTGAGCGTTTTTCAATACACAGCGCAACATACGCTCAGTGGATTAATCCTGTAGAAAATACTATATCGTCATCGAATTTAACGCCAGTAGCGCAGCTTATTAAGGATAAATAAGAACGCGACAAACATTCCCAAATAATACGCAAGCTTTAACTCAAAGCTGTTATCACGCAGTTTGAATGGCAAGGCGCAAATCGTCACCGCAGTCGGAATCCATAGCAGCATAAATAGCCAATTTTCCATAACAGTGAGCCAGCCAACCTCGCCACGCCCATGACGTAACCCAGATAAACCTAATAGCACACAAGCAATAATTAAGGCATGAATCAAGCCTTTTGGAATCGCCTTGGGGTAAATACTTAACTCTTCACGCGTATAATGGGGAAATTGCATAACCGCCCTTTGATAACTATTAAGAATAGACTGACATCATCCACAACATGCCGACACAGCTTGATAATAAGCCCAACGTTAAGGCATTCCACATTTGAATCGGTGGTCGCCCCGAGAAGCGATTAACGACTTTAGCGCCCAACATAAATAAGCAGGGTATCAACACCCAAAAAATCGTGCCTGTCAGCAATATATTGGGCAAGATGTCTGATAGCGTTTCACCAAACACTAAGCGAAAACCAAACCCTGCCAGCCCTAGCACCACAGCAAAGATAGCAAGGCCAATAGTCACGCCTTTTGGCACCAATACGGTTTTAGCAGGCGCTACCTGCTGTGACTCATCAAATTCAACCTTTGACGGTAGTTGTTCTGTCATTGTCTTACCCTTAGCCTATTTCTTCTTGACGTTATTGCTAATTAACTGGTAAATACCAGCCCAGTCATCTTAACCTTGATTGACCAATGCCAATTCAGCACGCATGGCGGCAATGGCTTTGGCATAATCAGGTTGATTAAAAATCGCAGAACCGGCCACGAACATATCCGCGCCTGCCTCAGCCACGGAACGAATGTTCTTGGCATTAATACCGCCGTCGACTTCAAGACGAATGCGACGACCTGATGCAACAATACGCTGACGCACTTCTTGGATTTTGGCGAGCGTACCCTCAATAAACGCTTGCCCACCAAACCCGGGGTTAACGCTCATCAATAAGATTTGGTCGACCTTATCCATCACATAGTCTAAATGGCTGAGTGGTGTTGCGGGATTCAATACCAAGCCACACTCCGCGCCACCGTCTTTAATGAGCTGTAATGAACGGTCCACATGCTGACTGGCTTCTGGGTGGAAAGTAATCACGCTAGCGCCTGCCTTCAAGAACTGCTCAATCATGCTATCAACCGGCGATACCATCAAATGCACGTCAATCGCTGCTGTTACCCCATAATCACGCAACGCCTGACAAATCATACTACCAAAGGTCAAATTCGGCACATAATGATTGTCCATGACATCAAAATGCACCACATCCGCGCCCGCCTTCAATACATTTTCAACCTCTTCACCCAAGCGAGCAAAGTCAGCAGATAAAATTGACGGGGCAATTAAATACGGGGTGGTATTGTCAGGATTGGTAAAACCACTAACAGGACTAACATCGGCTAAAATATCGTTCATAAACGCACACTCAAGGCAACAAGGATGTGCTTATTTTAGCAAAAAGCGGGTTAAAAATGTGATACTGATGATCGGAGATGGAATGGGACTTTCCCAGGTTTCGGCAGCCTGGATTGCCAACCGGGGACAATTATACCTTGAACAGTTTACCCATACGGGTTTATCCAAAACAACCGCTGCCAATAAACTGATTACTGATTCGGGAG
>CALJUC010000120.1 GCA_937975585.1 uncultured Moraxella sp.
TTGCGACATAAGGAGTGTGACGCATGTTAATTTTGACTCGCCGTGTTGGCGAAACATTAATGATTGGTGACGAAGTTAGCGTTACCGTCTTGGGTGTAAAAGGCAACCAAGTTCGCCTTGGCGTGAATGCGCCAAAAGATATCGCAGTCCATCGCGAAGAGATTTATCAACGTATTTTGCACGAACGTACGGGCGACCATCCACACAGTGATGCTGATATGCTAGGCGCACAAGGCTATAACCGTGCGGATGCTTATCGCGCGCAAGGCTATCAAGGGTATGATAACTTTGATAATACCCACCCTACCCCAAGCTATCCAAATTCAGGACAAGACCGTTTAAGTCTAAACCCTGAGCGTCGCTATCCACATGCCTCAGGGTCACGTAATGGCGTAGCGGCTGAGCGTAAAGGTGGCGCGATGTCGCATCTTCGCAATCAAAACAATCAAGGCTTTGGTGGTGATAATGCCGGCTTTAATCCAAACTTTGACCCATTTGATGAAGATTATTACAATCGTTAATATACTAAGATAAAGGGATATCAGTTATGGCAACGACCACCAATTTAGCCGTATCGCAACTATTGGCACAGCTAGATGCCAAAGCTATTAATTTTGCGGATGTTTTAGCGTTTATTAGCAACCACTATAATTACACCCCGACGCCTTTTGTCAACGGTTATCTGCATAACGCGGCCGGTGAGAATGAAGGCAGTTGTAAAGTATTTGGTTTTGCTAAGCTAAACGGCTTGGATAAGGTAAATACCTTAAAGCTATTTGCTGAACATTATGACGCGGTTAATGCAACGCCTGGCGGCACTGACCACCAAAATATTCGCAATTTTTCGTTTTTTGGTTGGCAAGGTTTTTTAATGCATCCAAACTGCTTATCACCAAAATAAGCCGTTAGCAGCGCAATAAAAAAGGCAGAAAATATTCTGCCTTTTTTATTATCCAACTTGTGAGATACCTGCTGATTACTGATAGAACATAATCTTAGCTATTATCGCCGGTTAGTTGCGGTTGCTTGGCGACTTTTCCGGCTTGACGGCGCTCACGAAAAAACCGCTTCAGCATCGTTGCACTTTCCTCCGCTAATAACCCATACTCTACTTGCAAGAAGTGATTATAAAACGTGGCTTCGGCAAAATTTTGCTGACTGACCAACATGCCTGCGCGTGGCTCTGTGGTCGCAAAGACAAGCCGCGAGATACGCGAATGAATCAATGCACCCAAGCACATCGTACAAGGCTCTAATGTGACGTACAACTCACAGCCCATTGGCAGTCGATAGTTGTCAAAGTAATGGCAGGCTTGGCGAATGGCTACAACCTCTGCATGCGCTGTCGCATCTTTGGCCAAAATCGGCTGATTAAACCCGGTTGCAATCACCCTTCCCTGATAGACCAATACCGCACCGACTGGAACTTCACCTTGGCGTGCGCCATACTCGGCACAAGCCAGTGCGATTTGCATATAACTATGTTCTAACGGGCTAAACTCACGCTCAATATCGCTCATAGACTATTGCGGTAATTGCCAATCAATCGGTGCACGACCATGCGCCATCAGATAATCATTGGCCTTAGAAAATGGCTTGGTACCAAAAAAACCACCTCGGTTGGCACCCAACGGTGATGGATGGGTTGCTGTCAAAATCAAATGCTTGTTAGCATCGATAAATCGACCCTTTTTCTGCGCATAACTACCCCATAGGATAAATACGCAATGCTCACAATAGTCATTGACCACAGCGATGACGGCATCGGTGAACTGCTCCCAGCCGATTTTTTGGTGGCTACCCGCCTGCCCACCCTCAACCGATAACATACTGTTAAGCAGTAGTACACCTTGTTGTGCCCAATAGGTCAAGTCACCATGTCGAGATGGCGCAACGCCCAAGTCACTGGCTAACTCACGCAAGATATTTTGTAAGCTCGGCGGCTTAGGAATTGCCTTCGGTACTGAAAATGACAACCCCATCGCCTGCCCCGGCCCGTGATAGGGGTCTTGACCCAAAATCACCACTTTAACATTCGCCAATGGCGTCAGGTTAAACGCATTAAACATCAAGCTTCCAGCTGGATAAATGGTCTTACCATCGGCATAGGCTTGTTTTAAAAACTCACGAATTGTCGCCATGTTATCACTGGTCAATTCATGTGCTAATACTTGTTTCCAGTCATCCGGCATTTTGACATTGGCAAGTGCGGCTTGTTGTTGTTCGCTAAGCGTGGGCATTATTGGCAATGGGGTCACAGTGGTTTCCATCAAATCAATCATAAATGAATGCGTATTGTAACAAATTTCGCTAGGCGATACCGCCATCCATACTGAGTGCTATTTAAATTGGCTCAGCTAATCGACCAAGCTAAGACTAGGCTAATCTGTTAAGCGGATCGGCTTAGTGATGAAAGCGTTGGCCCAACGTTAGGTCATCAAGCTTAATAACTGCACGTTCCGCTTTTTCAGTTGGTGCAATCACTTCACTCACACCACGAACCACGACTTTGCCATCTTGGTTCACGACTTCACAATCCAATATCACGCGTTTTTTCGCATCGTCTTTTTCCTTCACGGTTAAGGTAACGGTGACGGTATCGTCAATATAGACAGGACGCGTAAATTTTAAGGTTTGGCTGACATAAATAACGCCCATACCCGGAAAACGCGTACCCAATACCGATGAAATCAAACCCGCGGCCCACATACCATGTACGATACGACGTTTAAATGGCGTACTTTCGGCATATTCATCATCAAGATGTACAGAGTTATAATCATGGGTAATCATGGCAAATGCTTGAACATCAGCATCAGTGACCGTACGAGTAATGCTGTCGCTCTGACCAATACTTAGTTCGTCATAGGTATAGTTAGTAAGATTAATGGTTGCTAAAGTCATTGTATTTTCTCAACATTTTATTTAGAATTCGATGGTTAGCCCATAGATAAATTACTTACTTAGTAAGCCTTGGCCTAACGGATTAGTATACTAGCATTAAATTGAGCCTGTATGACACTTATTGATCGTTTGATAAAAAAACGTCATATTTAGGGTATATTGTAAATTAATAAACTTTCTTCCACTATGAAATATTTTTTCTTTGGGTTATTGACTTTTACAAGCCTTAGTAAAATCAAGCCATTAATGACCACCCCCTAAAAACAAGCAAAAATTAAAAAAAAATACAAGCTAGAATTACATTTTTATTTACGCTATATTGTGCAAACCTTAAATATAACCCCTAGATATAGTATTTATTTTGTTTAATTGAATTAATCAATAGATTCAAAATAAGTGTAATACACTGCTCAGCAATGCGTGGTGCGGGTAGGTTTTTGCAAAATTTTTGGTAGATTTTTGTTTAAAAAATTAACCGTATAATGTTAATCATTACCATGGCTTAACTGAAATCATAAGGATACTGCTCATGACTCGATTTGAAGATATACAAGTACAAAAACGCGATGGCCGCCTAGAGCCCATCAATTTAGATAAGATTCATCGCGTCATCGAGTGGGCAGCCCAAGGGTTGGACAATGTTTCGGTATCTCAAGTCGAGATTAGCTCGCATATCCAGTTTTATAACAATATCACCACCAAAGATATTCATGAAACGATTATTAAGTCAGCAGCGGATTTGATTTCTGCTGCGACGCCAAATTATCAATATCTTGCGGCACGTTTGGCAATTTTCCACTTGCGAAAAATCGCGTATGGTGATTTCGAGCCACCACACTTATACGACCATGTGACGACATTGACCGAATCAGGCAAATACGACAGCCATATTTTGCAAGACTATGATAAGGACGAGTTTGACGCGTTAAATACTTATATTGACCACAATCGTGACTTAAACTTCGCCTATGCTGCGGTTAAGCAAATGGAAGGCAAATATTTGGTGCAAGACCGCGTCAGCAAGCGCGTGTTTGAAAGCCCGCAGTTCTTGTATATGTTAGTGGGTATGTGCCTATTTGCTGGCTACGATAAGCTCTATGACAAAGCCACACGCCTTGACTATATCAAACGCTTTTATGATGCGACTTCGACTTTCAAAATCTCACTACCGACACCGATTATGTCAGGTGTGCGTACCCCAACGCGTCAGTTTAGTTCATGCGTGTTGATTGAGTGTGACGACAGCTTAGATAGCATCAATGCGACCACCAGTGCCATCGTGCGTTATGTGTCACAACGCGCTGGTATCGGTATCAATGCGGGTCGTATCCGCGCCTTAGGTAGCGCGATTCGTGGCGGTGAAGCGCAACACACGGGCTGTATCCCATTCTTCAAGATGTTCCAAGCGGCAGTGAAGTCTTGCTCACAGGGCGGTGTTCGCGGTGGCGCAGCAACCTTGTTCTATCCGATTTGGCACTTAGAAGTCGAAAGCCTATTAGTCCTCAAAAACAACCGCGGTGTGGAAGATAACCGTGTGCGTCACATGGATTATGGTGTCCAAATCAACAAAACCATGTACCAACGTTTAATCAAGAACCAAGACATTACCCTATTCTCACCATCGGATGTTCCTGGCTTGTACGAAGCCTTCTTTGCTGACCAAGCCGAATTTGAGCGTCTATATACTCAGTATGAAAACGACAGCAACATCCGTCAGCGCAAAATCGCCGCGCAAGACTTGTTTAGCTTAATGATGCAAGAACGTGCGAGCACTGGCCGTATTTATATCCAAAACGTGGATCACTGTAATACCCACAGCCCATTTGACCCAAGCGTTGCGCCGATTCGTCAATCGAACCTGTGTATGGAAATTGCCTTACCGACTAAGCCAATGGACAATAGATCGGAAGAGCACACGTCTGAACTCCAGTCACGCCAATGTATCTCGTA
>CALJUC010000121.1 GCA_937975585.1 uncultured Moraxella sp.
AAATTAGCCATTTTATCTAACTTTAAGGTGTCTACAAAATCGGTGGCTATTCACTCTTTATTCCCAGTCCTAATTGACAAAGTGAAACAGTAAATTAAAAGTATAATAATGATTTCCACATTTTTTAGAAAAGCAACGTATTGTTTGAAAAATCCGCCTAAGCCTAAAAATGCATTTATAAGTTGTGTATTGGACATTCTAAACAAAATATACTTTCAAATTGGCAGGCTGATCATGCAGCGAAGTTAAACAATCAGCCTATAATCAAGTGAATCAATTACCACCCACCACCCAAGCTGTTATATAAGGCAATCAAATTAAGGGCTTGACCCAATTCATTCTGTATCAAATTTTGCTCATATTCTTGGGCGGTGATTCGAGCCTTTGGCATATCATCAAAGGTTAGTCGTCCATAATTAAATAACTTTTTGGCATGGTCTGCCTGTAGTTCGGCATCTTTGACGGCATTTTGTAGGTTACGATGTTGACGAATCAAAGCGGTATTAAGCTGTGAGCTGTTATCCACTTCTGCCAATGCAGTGAGCAAGGTTTTATCATAGTCCGCCATTACCGCCTGTACTCGGGCATCGGCTGCTTCGATGTTATGTTTAATACGGCCATTGGTAAACAATGGCACCGAGACATTGGCATTAATCAGCCCTGCGGTTATCCCAGTACTATCTAAGTCATTATTACTAATGGACAAACCGCCATTCAATGCCCCAAAATTAATCCCAAATCTAGGGTATTGGTCGGCAACCGCGCTACCATGCAAAGCGGCTAGTGCATTAACTTGCGCCTGTTTGGCGCGAATATCGGGGCGACGGGTCAGTAAATCGCTAGGATAATAGCCTTGTGGGGCAGGGGGCAAGTGTTTTAAGACATTGACAGGGCTAGGTGGCAAGTCAAAGTCTTGTGATGTCTTACCACTTAATACTGCGATTTGGCGGATGTTGGCTTGACGTTCTGCAGATAGATTGTCTTGTTTGGCTTTGATACCTTGCAATTTAATATCGATATCATCAATGTCATAGCGAGTCGCTTGTCCTAAATCAAAACGCGCTTTGGCGTAACGGCGTAACTCGCTTAGCGAAGATTGGGTTTGCTTGAGAATTAACGCTTCTTGTTCTTTACTGCGTGCTTGAAAATACGCTTGGGCGATTTTGGCAGCGACTAGCATATGAGCACCGTGGATTTTTTCTTGGGTCGCAAGATAGGCGTAGCCTGCGGCATCGGCATCGCTTTGTTTTTTGCCAAAAAAATCAGGTTCCCAACTAGCTAATATGCCCAAATGATAAGCATGTCCATCAACATCAAGGCTAGAATCGCCCCAATCACTACCAAGCATACCTAGAGGTTTGCGGACCTTAGAGGGTAGAGGGTTATCGACATCACTATTCACGCCTGTGATGCTGCCACCGGCACCTACCATAATACCTTTATTGGCATTGGCAAGATTAGCAACTGCACTTGCTTCATCAATCCGAGCCTTAGCTTCTCGTATATCCGGTGCCGTTTGTAGGGCATGCTCGATTAGGCTAGTAAGTACAGGGTCATGGAAATTTTGCCACCATGTGCTGATATTGCTTTGCTCACCAACCGGCAATACATAATTAAATTTTTGTGGCATAACAACTTGGGATTGCGATTTGACAGGCGTATTTTGACAGCCAGTTAAACTGGCGGTAAAAGCAGTGGTTAATATACCTGCTAAAATTAAATGAGATAAAGTAGATTGCTTCATAGTTTTACCGGTCATTTTTATCACTATTTTTAACTTTGGATTTGGTTAACATCTCGATTGGTAAGGGTATAACGCATACACCCAATATACCGTAATTTTGCCAAAATTATCTTTACCCTTGTTTATCAAGCATACTGCGGAAGCGTTTTAGGGCAAAAAACATAAAAATCAGACCTGACACGGTCATCTCGAGCAAATAATGTCCCACGATAGGCAAATTGGCGTCACGAAATAGCACCGCATGGCTAAATAAGGCATATTGGGTCACAGGGGAGAATTGCGAAATACTTTGCACCCAGGTAGGCATACTCTCAAAGGGGGCACCGCCGCCTGATATTAGTCGTAAAACCACATACACCGGCAACGACAATAGTCCAAATTGTGGCAAAGTCGGCGCAAGGGTAGCAAACATAATACCCATTGCCGACGCCGAGAATAAAAATAAAAATGTACCCAGCATATACAAGGCAATTGAGCCATTAATCTGGACACCAAGCCACCCTTGCACCACAAACATCAAGGATAAAAACGCAGCCGTCGCTATCACCACGCCGTTACTGATGATTTTTGACAAGGCTATTTGGTTGGCGGAAACAGGCATGACCAGTAAATGCTCAATCGTTCCTCGTTCTTTTTCACGGATAATCGCCGCGCCCACTAGCATCATGGCAAGTAAAAAAATGAAGCCCACAATGTTGGTTACCGAGAAAAACCAATGGCTGGTAGTATTCGGATTAAACCACACGCTGGTTTGCACCTTGACCGGTAGTTGATCTAACGGGCTGGTTTTTTTAAGATAGTTATAGCTTTCTTTATTAAAAATCTCTTGGATATATACCATACCCACCCCTGCTTGCGACACGGCAGTGGCATCAGCAGAAAGTTGCACCGTTGGATGTTTATTATCCCGCACGTCTTTCTCAAAATTTTCTGGAAATTCAAGCGAGAAAATATAGTCGCCTTTATCAAAGCCATCACTGAGTTTTTCAGTATCTGGTATATACACGGGTTTTTGAAAGTTTGGTGGTTGTAGGGTCGATACCATATAATTGCTCATTTGCGATTGGTCGTGGTCAACCACTGCCACAGTGGCGTTATGCACTTCGGTAGTGATCCCTGTCGAAATGGTATAAATCGACACGGTGAACAAAAAAGCAATGATGATAATTACCATTTTATCGCTAAATAGGGTTTGAAACTCCTTGTTGGTTAAGGTGATGACGTTTTTAACCCATTGTCCCCATGGGGATGGTGGCCTGCTAACTTGATGATACATGGCTTATTTCTCCTGTTTTTGCAAACACAGACTTGCCAAGGTTACATAGGCAACCCCAAAGCCTAAAATAATCACATAGTTATGCACAAAACTGTCAATGTCTAACCCTTTGGTAAATGCACCTAAGCTGATTTGTTGGAAGTATGCCGCAGGAAAAGCTTGACCTACCCAATGGCTACTGCCTGTGATCGATGACAGTGGGTATAAAAATCCTGAGAAGTTCAATGCAGGAATCATGGCAGCCACCGCCGTAGCAAACACAGCAGAAACTTGGGTTTTCATCATTGAAGAAATCCATAATCCAAAGCCTGTTGCAGTACACACCAACAAAAATGCCCCAATGGTTAGTCCCATAAACGAGCCTTTTATCGGTACACCAATAATGACGATTGCAATCCAAACTAAGCTAAAATAACTGCCCAATGCGGTCAAAATATAGGGTATTTGCTTTCCTATTAAAAACTGGGTGGTTGAGGCAGGAGAGGTATAAAGATTGCTAATTGAGCCGAGTTCTTTTTCTCGTACTACCCCTAAAGCAGTCATCATCGCAGGAATCAAAATCAAGCCAAGCATAATCGTGCCAGGGATGATGGCATAAATACTGGCAAAGCCTTGGTTATATAAAAAACGCGGGTCTATCACCATCACAGGGCGGGTATCAAGGGGTAAGCCTGTTTGACGGATTTTGTCTTGGGCATAGTTGAGTAAAATACCTGTGACAAAGCCTTTGATATTCTCTGCAATAAAGGGCGCACTACCGTCAATATAAAAATTAATCTCAGGTCTGTCTAAGTGCTTCATATCTGAAGCGAAATGGTCAGGGATTTCTAACACCAGTTTAGATTGACCGCTTTTAAGCTGCGTTTGGATTTCTTCGATAGAGTCAAGCTTTTTTACGCCCGAAAAATAAGGCGAACCATCAAAATATTGGATAAGTTCACGGCTTTCAGTACTTTGGTCGTGGTCGATAACTGCCATGTTCAAATGATTAATGTCAAACGTCACAGCATACGCTACCGTCATCATGATGATCACAGGGCCAATCAAAGCAAATGATAGTCGAATTTTATCTCGGCGTAATTCTTTGCTTTCCCGATTGGCAAAAGCAAGCATGAGTGACAACCAAGCCCATAAGCCTTTACGGTGGGTGGCTTTTTTACCGGTCTCTTTAGCCGATTGTGTTTGTGGTGTGATTGATTTGATCTGTTCGCCATTTGCTTGATTATTAGCTCTAGTGGGTTTTTGCTCGACTTTGTTGTCATTGGATGCTTCGAGTAAATACTCGATAAAGGCTTCTTCCAACGTTTTGGCGTGTTTGTTGGCTTGTAACTCTCGTGGTTTGCCCACCGCTAGCAAGTTGCCTTGCTGCATCAGCGAAATACGATCACAACGCACCGCTTCACTCATAAAATGGGTGGAGACAAAAATGGTAATCCGTTGTTCACGAGATAATTCGACCAATTTTTTCCAAAACATATCCCTTGCAGCGGGGTCAACCCCTGACGTCGGCTCATCTAAAATCAACACTTTAGGTTGGTGCAAGCATGCAGCTGCTAATTGCAGGCGTTGGCGAATACCCAGTGGTAAATCTGCCGGCAGTTTGTCGGCTTCTTTGGTCAAATCAAAGGTAGCAAGGCTTTGGTCGATATAGTTTTTCTGTTCACTTTCTGGAATACGGTATAGTTTGGCATGGAGTTTTAAGTTACCACGTACAGTCAGTTCTTCGTAAAGAGAGAAAGCTTGTGACATATAGCCGACTTTTAGGCGGTTTTCGATGCTACCTGCGGTAACAGGTTCGCCAAGCAATTTGGCTGTACCTTCAGTCACATCAAGTAAGCCTGTCAACATTTTCATGGTAGTGGATTTACCGCAACCATTTGACCCTAAAAAGCCAAAAATCTCACCTTGAGCGATACTAAAACTCACATGGTTCACTGCCACAAAGTCACCAAAGCGTTTGGTTAAGCCTTCGGCTTTAATGGCTGGTGGTAGGCTAGGGTCGGGTACAAACGGGGGTACTGTAAAGTTACTGTCGCCGCGTTTATTTTCTGGCAATAGCACATTATAGGCTTCTTCAAGGTTGAGCCGACCTTCAGCATCATAATAGTTTTGGGCATATTTTTTCACCACATTGGTGGTTTTATCATTAATTAGCACTTCGCCATCGTTCATCGCGATGATGTACTCAAACTGGGCGGCTTCATCGATATACGCTGTCGAAACAAGCACGGTCATGCTTGGGTTCTCGGCTCGGAGCGAATCGACCAATCGCCAGAACTGCTGACGCGAGAGGGGGTCAACCCCTGTTGTCGGTTCATCCAAAATTAGCAAATCTGGGTCGTGCACCAAGGCACAGCACAGGCTGAGTTTTTGTTTCATACCCCCAGAGAGTTTGCCAGCCGGACGGTCTTTGAACTTAAGCAAGTCGGTCGCTACCAATAATCGCTCAATACGAGCTTGGCGAGAAGCTTTGTCAATGCTAAATAGCCGAGCATGAAAGTCGATATTTTCAAAAACCGATAGGGTCGGGTAAAGGTTATGTCCCAAGCCTTGTGGCATAAAGGCGACTTTATTGAGTAAAAACTCTCGAGCTTTTTTATTGTGCATATCCTTGTTCAGCACTTGAACTGTGCCAGTTTGGATTTTTTTCATCCCAGCAATTAGGCTTAGCAAGGTCGATTTGCCGACGCCATCAGGCCCGACCAGACCGATGGTAGCAGATTTGGGAATAGCTATACTGACGTTTTTGATGGCTTGGATGACCTTACCATAGCGATGCGAGACATTGCTCACTACCACAGCAAAGTCATCACTATTGTCTTTGGATTGAGTGTTATCGAAAGTCATGCTGACGCATCCTTTGTCGGTTATTGCCCTACCGTTACGGTGGATGCGATTTGTGGATGTACAGGTCGGCTTGGGGCGATTGGTACAATCGATGGCATTTTGACTTCTAGGTCCTTGCTCCATGCTTTACTTGGATCAAGTTGCACATAACCTTGGGCTGTCATACCGCCTTTGAGCAAGGTTTGGTAACGGCTTGCCACTTGTGGATCAAGACTTAATTTGACACGGTACATCATCTTTTCACGTTCGTTTTTGGTTTCGACGGATTTTGGCGTGAATTGTGATTGGTTAGCCACAAAGCTAACTTTGGCAGGGAGTACGGCTTTGATACCGTCTAACACGATACGGGCAGGGCTACCAATTTGAACTTGATTACTGCTGTCAGTTGGCAAAAAGATTTCAAGATAGACATCATTTGGATCAACTAAGGTTACAACTTTGCTACCAGGGGCAATCACATTACCCACTTCGACAATGCGATATTCAACCCGCCCTGCTTGTGGGGCACGCACATACATATCTGATTGAATCGATTTGACACGATTGATTTGAGATTGGGCTTGGTTGATTCCTGCTTGGGCTTGCTCGATCCCTGCTTGGGCTTCGGCAACGGCTGCTTTGGCCTCGGCAATACCCGATTGGGCTTCAGCAATACCTGCTTGTGCTTCTGTGCCACCTGCCGCTGCTTGTGCTTTGGCGGCTTGAGCAGCAAGAACTTCGGCTTTGGCAGCTTGGTAGGCCTGCTCACGCTGTTGTAATTCAGCGATAGAAACTAAGTTATCTTTCCGCAATGCTTTTGTGTTGTTTAGATTGTCTAGCGCGATTTGTAATTGGGCTTTTTTAGCAGCAATCACCGCATCGGCTTGGTTGACACCGCCTTGGGTACGAGCATAGCCGCCTTCAGCACGTTTTTCGGTACCCATGGCACGAGTGACCGCGCCTTCAGCACGAGCTTTGGCAGCTTGCGCTTGCGATTTACGGCCTTCGGCTTGTGATTTCGCAGCTTCGGCTTGTGATTTCGCAGCTTCGGCACCTTGCAGTTGAGTATCAAGTTCTTCAGAAGATAAGGTCACCAGTGGCGTGCCTTTTTCGACCAAGTCACCTTCATGCACAAGCACTTGGCTGACACGTCCTGCGCGTAGGCTAGCCACATCGATATTTTGTAGTTGTAGACGTCCATTGGAAGAGGCAAAGCCTTCTGGGGTCGTATCAGCGGTACGTTTGTAGTTCATATACACAGCAAAAGCGACTGCCACAGCCAATATCAAGGCGATCAGAATATAATAAGATTTTTTCATGTTTTAGTCTTAAAAAATAGCTGACAACTATTTAATAGTACTTTGTAAAAATCCTTTTTAAGTATCTAATAGAACATTTATCAACATTTACTATAGAAAAAATAAAGCTTTCCAAATCTTTATTTATTCACGCACAATATATTCCCTTAATAGAGTTATTGATAAAAAAACTCACAAGAAGATAGGGCTATTATGGTTTTTTGTTTAAGATAGTACGTAAATTCTAATTTATATCATTACTTGTAATGCAACAAATAGAAATTAAAAACTGTTTCTAAAATAAATTTTAGCACTAAAATTCATATAAGAGTAACAATACAGAAAAAAATTTGTGAACGAACGTTAATGAGAATTTTCTTCCAATATTCCAAAAAATATGGCTTTCTAATAAAACTTTGAGCGTCTAAGGCTTGATTTAGGGCATCTAGGACTAGCTGAGTGTCCATATGATTC
>CALJUC010000122.1 GCA_937975585.1 uncultured Moraxella sp.
ACACGGTTTTAAAAGCGGGGTGTTTGGCATCGGCCAGCAATTGAAACAGCACGCTCTCCACATTCGATACCACCGCGCCCGCCGCTAATACAATCGCAGGCCATTTTGAGCCGGTAATATGCTGCAAAATAACGGCAAGTCCGGCTTCTTGGTGCTCAAACATCTGCTGGGGTTGTGCGCCCAATGCCGTAAGCGCGACCAAAATATAAAACGTGATGACCACAAATAAGGCTGCGATAATCGCCAATGGCAAGTTGCGGCGTGGGTTTTCGACTTCCTCACCTGCGGTCGATACCGCATCAAGTCCAATAAAGGTAAAAAAGATTGAACCAGCAGCGGCACTGATGCCGGCAAAGCCATGTGGTGCAAATGGGGTCAAGTGATTGGCATCGAAAGCCGACGCGGCAATACCGATAAATAACACCAGTACCACAAGCTTAATCACGACCATAAAGGCATTGACCTTAGCGGATTCTGCCACGCCACGCATCAGTAGGACACAACATAAAAACACCAAAATAGAGGCCGGTAAATTAATCATACCGTCACCCCCAAAATGTAAGCGATAACCATCAGCTTGTAGCGGTGCTGACAGCATCCAACTCGGTAAATGTACACCAAACACATTAGTAATCAAGTTATTGAGGTACTCGCTCCACCCAATGGCGACTGCGGCGGCAGATACCCCATATTCCAAAATCAGACAAGCCGCGACCAAAAACGCCACCCCTTCGCCAAGTGTGGCATAGGCATACGAATACGATGAGCCAGACGCTGGAATCATTGAGCTTAGTTCAGCATAACATAATGCGGTTAGACTCGCGGTAATACCAGCAATAATAAATGAAATCAGCACTGCCGAGCCTGCAACCGGGACTTGCTGACTTAGCACAAAGAAAATCCCCGTACCAATCGTGGCACCCACCCCAAATATGGTCAGCTGAAACAAGGTAATCGAGCGTTTGAGATGTTTGCCTTCTTGGCGGGTTTCTTCAACCAACTGATTGATAGGCTTTTGCCGCAACAAACGTTGCGTGATACTTGAAGTCCGTTCCATAAATTATCCTAACTTAAAATTTGATAATAAGCCAGGCGATGCTTTCATGGCTTGGCTTACAATTTCACGATCGTTACCATGAAAGCCTAATTGGCGTAAGGTCGGGATATGTGGGCGGGCTTGTGGTGCAATCGCGCCTTGTTTTAACCCCATGTCGGCCAAGGCTTTTAATCAAGCCTTGCTTCGCGGCCAATTTTGGGTTGGCGAGGTTGTTGCGGTTATTGGT
>CALJUC010000123.1 GCA_937975585.1 uncultured Moraxella sp.
TTCCGATCTCGAGCTTGACGATGACATGGCCAATGGTCGTATTGACCAAATCACCTACGACAGCGACAAGCTAGCCCTTGAGCGTCAGCTACTTGATATCAGTGATGACCAAGATACCACAAGCTTTACCCCAAACTGGAAAAGCCGGTTAATTTTTTTGGTATGGTTACCGTTTTTGGCGGGTATGGCTTACTTGATTATCGGTGACCGTACCCCTGTCTATAAACTATGGCAAGCCCAAGATACTCTGGGACAAGTAGCAGACGATTTATTGACCGCCAAGACGGATAGTGTGCCAGAATGGGCAAGCAAAGATAGTGTTGGGCTAATTAGTGCGATGCAGACCAACGTGCATCATAACGCAACTGACCCACTGCGTTGGTTCCGTTTATCCGAGGTGTTCGTTGCGCTAGAAGCGCCAGAGCAGGCGATTGAAGCATTAGCGCGTGCCTATCGACTTAGTCCAGATGATGAAAAAGTTGCGATTACCTATGCCCAAACGCGATTCTTTACCCAAGGTGGTATCATGGAC
The DNA here is from genome assembly GCA_937975585.1 of uncultured Moraxella sp. Classification (GTDB taxonomy): domain Bacteria; phylum Pseudomonadota; class Gammaproteobacteria; order Pseudomonadales; family Moraxellaceae; genus Faucicola. The sequence continues at coordinate 533 of CALJUC010000123.1, forward strand.
GATGAAACGCGTAAAGTCGTTGAGCATATCCTAAAAAACAACTCCAAGCACCAAGGCGCGCAAATGCTGATGGCGATGGGTGAAATGCGCGCTGGTCATTTTGCAGGCGCTCGCCACTGGGTTGATTTGTTAAAGACCGAAATTCAAGCCCGTCCAGGCGACCACACCCAAGCCCTACAAAGCTTGACCGAGCTTGAGCAAACCATCAATGAGCGTGAAAAACAAAGCCAAAATGCGATAACCATTAATGTATCAATTACTCCTGAGATTTTAGGACGTGTCAAAAAAGGCGATACGTTATTTGTCAATGTACGCTCATTGGCCGGTGGCCCACCAGTCGCTGCGAAAAAACTATCAGCGGATAGCTTAACCAATGCCGGTATGAGTGTTCAACTCGATGACAACGATAGTATCATGCCGACCCAAACCTTAAGCCAAGCAATTGCATCCGGTCAATCATTGGTGGTGACAGCGCGCATTAGCAGTAGTGGTGAGGCGATGCCAAAATCGGGTGACTTAACCAGTAACCCTGTACCACTAGACAATATCCAACCTAGTGAACAAAAACCAGGACAAGCACCGGCGGCAGCTTCTGCGATTAAAGTATTAATTGATAAAACTGTGCCGTAACGACTAGGGCATAGTTCTATTAATATCAAGCCTGTAGATAACGCTAGGTAATCCCCCAAATTAGCGCGAATTTGGGGGATTATTGTTATCAAATCAGCGATAGACGACCAATAAAATCGTTTATATAAGAAAAAATTACTTGAGCTTTTAGCACATAAGCGGTATTGTTATCAACGCAACGTATCAACAGCTGTTTTGGTTGGGATTACAGTCAGCATCTGTTGTTTTTATGGGCAATGAAGCCCGCTTAGCTAGCTAGCGCCAGCTTTACTAGGACGCTGTAGCTAATGTTTTAGGCACAGAATTGAGGATAAAAAATGAAACGCATTATTTTATTAGGACCACCTGGGGCAGGTAAGGGTACCCAAGCACAAGTGATTACCAAGACCTTTAACATCCCACAAATCTCAACTGGCGATATGCTACGTGCAGCGATTAAAGCTGGTACTGAGCTTGGTAAACAAGCTAAAAGCGTGATGGATGCGGGTGGTTTGGTATCAGATGACTTGATTATTAACCTAGTAAAAGAGCGTATCGCACAGCCAGATTGTGCTAACGGCTGTATTTTTGACGGTTTCCCACGTACCATCCCACAAGCGCAAGCGTTGGCAGATGCGGGCGTTACCATTGACAACGTTGTTGAGATTGCTGTTCCGGACGAAGATATCGTATCACGTCTATCAGGCCGTCGTTCACACCCAGCGTCAGGTCGCGTTTATCACGTTGTCTACAACCCGCCAAAGGTTGAAGGCAAAGATGACGAAACTGGCGAAGACTTGGTTCAACGTGATGACGACAAAGAAGATACTATCCGTGATCGTCTAACCACTTATCACAACCAAACTGAAGCGTTAATTGGTTTTTATCAAGAATTGGCAAAATCAGGTCAAAATGCACCACGTTATGCCAAGTTTGATGGTACCCAAGCGATTGACAAAGTCAGTGAAGAAGTTTTGGCTGAATTGAACAAATAATTTGCCAAAATTTAAAAAGCTTTATAAAAAAGGTATCTAATCGGATACCTTTTTTTTATGTCTAAATTTTTAATATCTATTGTCTAAGTGAATAAACCAAATTAAAGGTAATAAAAAAAGCCAACTCGTAAAGAATTGGCTTTCTCAGTAGTAGCATTTCAACGGTAAATGTCACCGTATCATGCTAACTTTCAACAATTAAGCCGTTTTCAATGCTTTGATTGCTTTGTTTAGGCGGCTTTTGTGACGAGCAGCTTTGTTTTTGTGGATAACGCCTTTGTCTGCAATACGGTCGATTACAGGTACTGCTTTGTTGTAAGCTTCAGTTGCTGCTTCATAGTTTTTCTCAGCAATCGCTTTTACCACACGTTTGATGTAGGTACGAACCATAGAACGTTGTGATGATTTTAATAGACGACGTTTTACGTTTTGACGAGCGCGTTTGCGAGCTTGTGCAGAATTTGCCACGGTGAATCTCCTAGATTTTCATGAAAGATTTTTGCAATAAAATAATGTCCGAACGCATTGAGCAGCCATCAATACAACCTGACACGGGTTTTGTGCTTGAATCCTTGAATCACTAGACACGGTTAAAAATTCATGCGATATCAAGCGGATTTAAAGCCGCGTATTATAGCAAAGAACCGGGCTAATAACAACTGCTAGCACTAGTAATTGGCGATGAAATCACTAGCAGATGAGTAATCAGTAAAATGACCAAATGAATTTGGAAAAATGCTGATACATAAAATTGTCGCGTTAACGTTGAGCGGTAAGCCAGTTTCATGCTATGGTTTAGCAACTTTTCACATGACACTTTGCCTATCTTATAGGGCATATAATAACCGCTAGAAGGATGCACAATGCAGCGTACCGCATTAATTATTGGGGCAACAGGCTTGGTTGGCAAGTCATTATTGGTACAACTTACCAGCCTGTATCAAAAGGTGATTATCATTGCACGCACTCAGCCTAAGGGCTTGGATGAGTCGATGCACTTTTATCAGCTAAAAGACTTCAACCAATTAACCACCTTTATTGATGGGTTGACGCTAGGGGCAGAAGTCGATGCGTTTAGCTGTTTGGGTACCACGATTAAGCAAGCCGGGACAGAACAGCAGTTTCGGGATATTGACTATGGGTATAACTTAGCATTTGCAACAGCGTGTCACGCCAAAGGGATTGAACGGTTTTTCCTATTATCCGCGATGGGTGCAGATAGTGATAGTCGGTTCTTTTATAACCGGGTAAAAGGCGAATTGGAAGAAGCCATCACTGCGCTAGGCTTTGAGCAGTTGGCGATTTTCCGTCCATCATTGTTGCTTGGCAAACACGATGACCGACCAATAGAAACCTTGGTACAAACTGCGTATAAATTGCTAAAACCTATCGTACCAAAAAAACTACCTATGCGTCCCATTGAGGCTGAGCGTGTGGCAATGGCAATGGCCTTGGTTGCCAACAATTGGCATATTCAAAAAACCTTTGCCGCTGCGACGGAGCGAAAAAGTCATCTGCCTAAGGTGGAAATCTTTAGCAATGGCGAAATGCTGACGATGACACGCTTGAAACGTTGATAGACTACGGATCGTCAACCGAATAGATAGTAGATAAAATAGCCTAAGCAAAAAATTAAACCAAATAATAGGAATCCTAATGACAAAACCAAACTTTGTAACCTGTGATTTATTAGATGCCCATCCTGAATGCCAAGTATGTGCGCCAAATATGGAAGGCAAACGCTTTTTTGGCTATGGTGGTCACTCAAGTTTTGGGGGTGAGGTGGTCACCGTCAAGTGCTTTGAAGATAATAGCCGTGTCAAAGAATTACTGGCGACCAATGGCAAAGATGAAAACGGTAACGGTAAAATCTTGGTCGTGGATGGTGGCGCATCCATGCGTTGTGCCTTGCTTGGTGATATGATTGCCCAAAGTGCCGTGGATAATGGTTGGGCAGGTGTTATCGTCTATGGCTGTGTGCGTGATGTTGATGATATGGGGCAAATGGCACTTGGTGTGCAAGCGTTGGGCAGTATCCCCCGTAAATCAAACCGTCAAGGTATGGGCGAAGTGGGCGTGAGCTTACAATTTGGTAGTATGACGGTTAATAATGGCGATTTTATCTATGCCGATAACAATGGTATCATAGTTAGTCAAAAGGCTTTGATTTAAGCAAACATTCTAGATACAAGATAAAAAATCAGCTCAATTTGGCTGATTTTTTGCTTTAAAAGTCGCATAAAAACCCTCACAATAACGACATTATTTTCCTATTTTACTTAATAAAAAGAACAGACAATGACCGCTGACAACGCACAACATCATCCTTTATCCAAACTTGCCTTTCGCGTAAACCAAGTATTATTTACCGAGAGCCCACAACAACACGCCAAAAAGTGGGTGGGTAACTTCCAAGGTATGGCAATAAGCCTGTGGCTTGCCAGTCTAAACCAGTCTGAGAGTGGCCAAGACAAACGATTAAAAGTGGTGGTTACCCGCGACCAAAATCGCCTGAATCAGCTTGAAACGGAGTTGGCGTTTTGCGGGGTCGATGCTTATGTTTTTCCTGATTGGGAAACACTAACCTATGATGAGTTGTCGCCGCATCAGGATATCATCTCTGAGCGCATTCACTTACTAACGCATATGCCAAAAGACGGTATGCTACTGATTAGCGTACAGACTTTGATGCAGCGTGTAGCGCCAGCGTCTTGGCTGTTGGGGCAATATTTTGATTTGGCAATCGGTGATAAGTTTGATGTGGCAACGGAACGTCGTAAGCTTGCCACGGCAGGCTATCATGCGGTTGATAATGTGTTCGAGCCGGGTGAATTTGCGATTCGCGGTAGTGTGATTGACTTGTTCCCGATTGGACAGCCGTTTCCGGTGCGGATTGACTTGTTCGATGATGAAGTCGAAAGTATGCGGTTTTTTAACCCGCAAACCCAGCGCAGTCTAACCCAAGCTGATTTGGATGAGTTAAAAGACAGTGACCCACACCAATATGTGAAATTTACCCAACAGCAAAAACTTAGCAATAAGGCCAATACAGATAGCAATGCGATTGGCAAGATTGATAGCTTTCAAATTCTACCGGCACGCGAGTTCCCGCTCGATGAAGGTAAAGAAACGTTTCGTGCCAACTTTGCCAGTACCTTCCCAAATACCAGCGCGCGCCGCTTTGAGCTACATCAAGACGTGATGAATGGCATTGCCCCCGCAGGGATTGAATATTATCAACCGCTATTTTTTGAGCCATCAGTATGGCAAGCACAAAGTGACTTTTTTAGCTACTTGCCTCAAGATAGCTTGCTGATTTTGGATGATCAATACGAGCAAAGTTATCAAGCGTTTTGGGCGCAAATTCATAGCCGTTATCAAGACCGTCGTCATGATGTTGATAAACCAATTGTCGCGCCAGACAGCCTATACCTTGCCGAGCATATTTTTAGTGAAAAAATCGCCACGTTTCAGCGCATTATTGCCAGTGAAACCGCATTAACCGATACGCAGCTAGCGAAGGCGAGTGCGATCAATGCGCAGACGTCGCCACCGCCTAATTTGGCAGTCGACCATAAGTTGGCCGAACCATTACAGCGCTTGCTAGACTTTTTGGCTGAGAGTAATTTACCGACCTTGATTGTCGCAGAAACCGCTGGTCGACGAGAGATTCTCACCGAGCTGTTGCAAAAGAAATTGCAACTGGCGACCACGGCCGGTCTCAATGACTTTTTGCAAAACTTCGTCAATATCGAAAATGCTGATTACCGCAAAACGGTCGCCTTGACGGTGGCACCGATTGAGCGTGGTGCGGTGTTACCCGAACGCTTTAATATCATATCGGAAACGCAACTCTTTGGTCGTCAAGTCCTGCAAACACGTCGTCGCCGTCAAAGCGATGTGTCGGATGAGTTCTTGGTCAAGTCAGTCAGTGAGCTCAATATTGGCGATCCTGTCGTGCATATCGACTTTGGGGTAGGTCGCTATCAAGGTTTGGTCACGCTTGAGATTGACAAGCAACTACAAGAATTTATCCATCTGACCTATGCGGATGATGCCAGCGTGTATGTGCCCGTTGCTAATTTGCAGTTGATTAGTCGTTATGCGGGTGGTGACCGTGATAGCGCGCCACTTCATGCGATTGGTAGCGGTAAATGGGATAAGGCAAAAGCCAAAGCATTGTCACAAATCCATGATGTCGCAGCAGAGTTACTTAATGTGCAAGCGCGCCGCGATGCCAAAGTCGGCATTCATTTTCCGGTTGACCCCATTCAGTACGATTTGTTCGCCAGTCAATTTGCCTTTGAAGAAACGCCCGATCAAGCCAATGCTATTGAAGCGGTGATGTTTGATATGAAACAAAACAAGCCGATGGATAGGCTGGTGTGTGGTGATGTTGGTTTTGGGAAAACCGAGGTTGCCATGCGTGCGGCATTTATCGCTGTACAGGCAGGCTATCAAGTTGCGGTACTGGTGCCAACGACTTTACTCGCCGGACAGCATGAAGATAACTTTATGGATCGTTTTGCCGATTGGCCGGTGCGTATTGAGTCACTATCACGATTTGGCACCAAAAAACAACACGAAAAAATCTTGCAAGATGTGGCCGATGGTAAAGTCGATATTCTAATCGGTACCCATCGTATTTTGCAGCCGGATGTGCAATTTGCCAATTTGGGTCTGATGATTGTCGATGAGGAACATCGTTTTGGCGTGCGCGATAAAGAGCGTATCAAAGCCATGCAGTCGGATGTTGATGTGCTGTCGATGACCGCGACACCCATTCCGCGTACCCTGAATATGGCACTGTCGGGCATGCGTAATATGTCGATTATCGCCACGCCACCGGCAAGACGGTTAGCGATTAAGACCTTTGTCATGCAAAAAACTGACCAACTGCTCAAAGAAGCGATTTTGCGCGAACTCTTGCGCGGGGGTCAGGTTTTCTTACTGCATAATGATGTTGCAAGCATCGAACGTATGGCCGAAACAGTACGTGAGTTAGTGCCTGAAGCACGAGTTGCCGTTTCACATGGGCAGATGAAAGAGCGCGAACTTGAGCAAGTCATGCAGGATTTTTACCACAAAAAATACAATGTGCTAGTCTGTACGACCATCATCGAAACAGGGATTGATATCCCAAATGCCAACACCATTATTATCAATCGTGCGGATAAGTTTGGCTTGGCACAGCTGCATCAGTTACGCGGTCGTGTTGGGCGTAGCCATCACCAAGCGTATTGTTATTTGCTTGTGCCATCGCTAAAAGGCATGACCAGTGATGCGCAAAAGCGCCTAGAGGCGATTAGCCGAGCCAATACCTTAGGGGCAGGTTTTATGCTTGCCAGTGAGGATTTGGAAATCCGTGGGGCGGGCGAGTTATTGGGCAAACAACAAAGCGGCAATATGCAGGCGATTGGTTTTAACTTGTATATGGATATGCTGAATCGTGCGACTAAGGCAATCAAAGCCGGTAAACAGCCGGATCTGAACACACCATTATCCTTAACGAGCGATATCAATTTGCATGTATCTGCGTTGATTCCAGAAGATTATTTAGGCGACGTACATCAGCGATTATTGTTTTATAAAAAAATTGCCAATGCCGAAGACTATGATGAGTTAATCAGTATTCGTAGCGAAATGCTAGACCGCTTTGGCAGTTTGCCAGAACCAACTAAAAATCTGTTTGCTGTGCATCAATTACGTTTACTTGCTGAGCCTTTACATATTAAGAAAATTGACGGTAACGAGCGCTCAGTCACCTTTGAGTTTTCACCCGATACCCCAGTTGAGGCAATTACCTTAATTCAACTTATTCAGTCTCAGCCTAATAAGCTTAGAATGAATGGACAAACCGGTATTAAGCTGATGGATGAAAAAGCCCTTGCTACGCCCGAAGGACGCATTAATGCGGTAAAAGAATTACTTGAGACTTTAGCCACCAAATGATGAGTGTGACTATGACAGAGCATGTATTACCCGAACAATTATTAACGAATGGCGAAAAATTGCTTGCAGCACCCGTGTATCCTGAAGATTGGGAATGCTGTGACAACGGCTGCGAAGAGCTTTGTGTTTATGAAATTTATCGGGTACAAAAAAAGGCATATGATGAACAACAGAGCCGATTAAAACAGTTGTATCAAGATTCTAAAACCACTGATTAAGAAAAGTAAAGTTTTGTAACGTAATATTCCTGTCATAATTGATTCATGGTATTGTCATGTTTTTAGCGTTAAATAACGTTAAGCATTGAAATGCTTGTAAGAACTAAGTTAGTAAATTATGTAAGTTTTTTTGAGTTATTAAGCCTAGTACTTGGTAACGAGAAGTGTTGATAACTGCAAAGGTTATCATTTTATAACTAAAGCAATAATGATTAAACGAAGTAGTACAAGTGGAAAAAACCGTCTTGGCACTGACTGGTCAGGACATAGGAAACAAAAGGGAGTAATACCATGTTAGATATGTTAAACGAAGCATTTGATCTAGAGCCAGAAATTGTATTTTTGGATGAAGGTGATGATGCGGTAGAGATGTAAACATTACATCATAATCAATTACGTTTCGCGATAGCGTATTGATTTTACCAAAGGCTGTATCACTTATCGCATCGTCAACCGCTTAAAGTTAATTTAAGCGGTTTGTTTTTTTTGGAATAAATAATTTATTGTGCTGCGGCGCTAGCTGGCATTTGCATGTTATTGGGCATCGTATGATTCATCATGCCGTGATTCATATTAGCGTGGTCCATTTGGTTCATATCATGGGGCATATTGTTTGGCATTGTGCCAGACGCCGGCATTGCGGTAGAGGCCATGCCATTCATTTGATGCTGCATTTGGCTGTGATCCATTTGACTATGATTCATTCCTGGTTGCATCGCCGGTTGGCTCATGGTGGTAGCACTCATCGCACCGTGATTCATACCGGCATGATTCATTTGACTGCCATTACCGTGCATTGCTTTCATTGCCATCGGGATAAAAATCACCGCCAATCCGGATAACACCATAATAACGCCATTTAACTGGCGTAAGCGAAAGGTCTTAATTTTGTGCTGTAATACGCCAACGGCTTTTTGCGTGGCAATTAGCATCGGCATGGTGCCTAACCCAAACACAAACATCAACAATGCACCTGTGGTAATATCATGACCCACTACTGCCATCAATAAGGCGCCATAGACCAAGCCACAAGGTAAGAATCCCCATAATAAACCCGCCATTAACGCTTTAGGGAAACTATCAATCGGGAAAACTTTTTTGCGAATGGGTGACATCGATTGCCATAGACGCATGCCAAGTTTTTCCAAGTGATTGAGTAATGGTAAGCCAAACATGGTCAGACCGATTAAAATCAACACCACACCAATCAAAATACGTGGCAAGCTATTGCCAACCCATAATGGTTGTAACACAGTAGCACCGATAATGCCGCCAATTAAGCCTAAAATTGCATAACTAATCAATCGCCCCAAATGATAGGTCAGCATCAAGGCATTCTTCTTGGCAGGAGATACGCCCTGCATCGATAGTCCAAACGCTGTTACGATACCACCACACATGCCAAGACAGTGCGGTGAACCAAAAAAGCCCATGGCAAATGCTGCAACCAATAGCGCCCAACTCATGGTTTCCTCCAAGGTATAAAATATAGCAACAACTTCCGCTTTATATCAGCTAATCGCGTCGTTACATTGGTGTAATAGTTATGTTATAGCGTCATATCAGCCTATATGTGTACACTGACAAGAAAGTATCTGTTTAAGTAGAGGGTGACTGATCAGTATCGCGTTTAGCGGCCGAATCCGTGGCGATAGCCTGCTCGACAGCATTATCGTTATCAGGGGTAGTCGTAGGGGGTGTGTTTAATTGTTGGCGACGAAATTGACGATCGTCTAAGATAATGCGTTGACCCTCATTATCGAGGTCATCGAATTGGCGCGATTTAATCGCGTAGTAAATGGCAAAAATGGCAAAGATAAATAACATTAAGCTGATAGGGACTAAAAAATAGATACTTTGCATCTGTGGCACCACATGATATATATTTTAATATATTGTTGTGAATTATACGTCATTTTGTCGAAAACTGACAGCAGTTTATCAGAATAAAGTTTATTATCAAGCCTTTATCATTTAGTCGTCTATGGCATTAAGATTTAGAGTCTTTGAAATATGATTTAATGCTAAATTTAACGACTACATTTTATCTATAAGGCAAATGGCAATTTTACTGAAAACTGAAGTTTGGTCGGATGGTCTTAAAACAGCGTTATTGGATTATATTTACAAATCAAGTAGGTTGAATACAATTTTGATAAGCTCAACTACATTTGCTCAATTTTTGCTAATAGTGAAAATGTTATAATATGAGTCATAACATATACTGTGCAACCTTGACTGATTCCTAAGTCTTTGTTTTGATAAAATGGCAAGTTAGCACAGTTATGTTTGAAGCATATAAATTAACAACGATTAGGACAATGCTATGTCATCCATCTTTACTAAAATGCGTGAGCGTGGCATTCAAATGCCTGCTGCTTCCTTAAGTGTTTTTAAACCGACTAAAAAGCATTTGCTTGCACTGTCTGCTGCAGTATTGGTAGGGACTATGGTCCTACCATTAACGGCAAATGCAGCAACTTTTGTCATTGATGTGCGCACGCCAGAAGAGTACCAAGTGTCTCATCCAGCGGGGGCGATTAACATTCCGTATCATCAGATTGTGGAAAAAATCGCTAATCAAGGCGTGAGCAAGACAGATACGATAAAAGTCTATAGCCGCGGTGGCAGTCGTGCTGAACAAGCTAAGAATACGCTAATGGCGGCTGGCTATACCAAAGTCGAAATCCATAAATAAGCTAATCATAAAGCACACTATTTAGAGCGGCATTCTGCCTGTGGGTAAAATATATCACGGGTAAAGGCGAGCATTTCATAAGTCGCACGCCGAGAATGTTGTAGATTGGCCGTAAGATTTGACCACTGGGTTGGCTTAGGTAATGGGGCAGAACTTGGTAACGTGGCTATGCCATTTAAGGCAAATTGGCGGCGTGCACGATTCATATGATAGGGGTCAGTGACTAAGATAACGTTACTGACCTTTATTGTTTGTGCGGTGAATTTTGCATTTTCACAGGTGTTAAAGCTTTTAGTTTCAGGTACGACCCACCAAATATTATGCTGTTGTAACCACCGCATCATCCAGGGTGATTCTTTACCACTCACGATGATAGGTAGTTGAAAACGTTGGTATAGTTGTTCGGCTTGTTCAAGTCGAGCACGGGTATATTGATTGATAACGATATCGTTTTGACGGTTATTGGTCAAGCCACCGCCTAACACGACAATCGCTGTTGGGGGCTGTTGCAAGCGTGCATTGTTTGGCAAGCCTAACTGATTAAGGACGAATAACAGCGCCTGTGAATACACAGGGGTAAATAAACTAATAATCAACAGGCAGCCTAAGACAATGGCAACTGTGATAAAGCTACCTAACGTGCTAATGACAAAGGCAAGCATCTTAATGAGTTTGGCGAATACGTCCATCCGACTCAATCCATACTGGCTCTGGTTCTAGCATTACCCCAAACTGCTGATAAACCGTTTGCTGAATTAAAGTCATGGTACGCTCGATATCAGCTTGGGTGGCAACCTGCGGCGCATGGTTGGTTAATACCAATGCTTGATGAATATGGGTCAAAATTGGTGCAATGCCTTTACCTTTTAGCCCTGCCTGATCAATAAGCCAACCCGCCGCCAATTTGACTTTGCCAGTTGCTTGGCCTTGTTGATTCTTAACTGGATAATGCACGAGCGTTGGAAAACGTTGTAATAGCGTTTGGGCATCCGCTGCATCAACGATTGGGTTTTTAAAGAAGCTACCACAATTAGGTAATTCATGGGTGTCAGGAATTTTGCTTTGGCGAATTTGGATAATCGCGTGCATGGTATCAATAGGCGTAATCACTGAATTGTCTAGACTAGTCCCTAAACGCTGATTGGCATATTGCGCGGCTACCTTAGCAACATCACCATATTGCACATTAACATTCGGATTTTTATGCAGTCTAAAAGTAACGCTAGTAATTAACCATTGGCCAACTTCACGCTTAAACCGGCTGTCACGATACGCAAATTCACAGTCAGCATTGGATAAAGTCTTAAAGGTTAACGTTGGAATATGAAACGCCGTTACTGATTCAATCACATCTTCAACTTGCACACCATAAGCGCCAATATTTTGTACAGGACTTGCGCCGACCCAACTTGGGATAAGCGCCAAATTTTCCAGACCATACCAACCTTGCGTCACGGTAGACACCACAAGATCATGCCATTGTTCGCCTGCCATCACTTCTAAGCGTACTGTTTGGTCGTCTTCTTCTAGGACAGTTTGACCATGTAAGGTTGGCGTAATGACAGTCACATCTAATAGCTCTGGCAGCAGCGAGTTACTACCATTCGAGATAATCACGAAACGTTGTTGCTGCTGTTGCAATCTGGCAAATAACGGCTGTATCTCATCCACATGGTGTAATTGAATCAACTCACGTGCATGGCTGGCAAGTGCCATTGTACTTAATTGACTGATATCAACATAATTATCAGGAATATTCATACCTGTGGAAATGGACGCGCTAGCGTCAACGGTCAAAGTCATAGTTACCATCGTTAACTAAGGGAAAAGAAAAAATAGGGGAGCAGATTGCCTTATTAGCAGTTACTACATTACAAATGTCATAGCTGCGTTGAATTAACCATAACACTGCCAAAATGTTGCCCACGCATCGGCTGAGGATTCGATTTGGTCTAGCACACGCTCAAAGTCGTCATCATCGCCATAATAAGGGTCTGGTACAGCTTGCCCGCAATAATTCGGGTCATGCTCACTGAATAATGCCAAGTTTGCCAATGGTCGACCGTTACCATCTTGCTCTGGTAACATCGCGCGCATAATCTGTAACTCAGCGAGGTTTTGCTCATCCATCGCCAACATCAAATCAAAGTCATAAAAATCAGCTGATGTTACGCCACGGGCGGTCAATTTGCTTAAGTTATAGCCGCGCGCTTTGGCGTGTTGCTGTGCGCGTTTATCCGGTGCTTGCCCTGTATGTGCATCACTGGTACCTGCAGAGTCTATACGAATTGGGTTACCTAGCATCGCAAACTTTTGCCGTAATACTTCCTCGGCAGTGGGGGAACGACAGATATTACCTAGACAGACACAAAGAATCGATTCAGGCATCGCTGCACTAAAATTAGAAGAGCAAAGTAGCATAGACAAAGAACCTAGTATCGCATTACAAAGCCACTTGTAAGTTATTCAGCGACTTACACGATAACAGCAATCCGATAAAACATCGGAATTGATAGATAAATGACAAACTTCAATAGACTGGTAAAAACCATTGTTTTGATATTCACATGGCTAAACCATACACAAAACGCGCATAGTTTAGCATGTTTTAGCAACAACTTTCAGCAACAAGTTTGTGATATCAAATATCAGCAGGTACAACAAGCAAGGCTTAATACCGTATCACCCTATCTTACAAGTTATAAAAATCAACCATTAATAGCCTTCATCATCACTGCTATAGTGGTTGGTATGGCGAAAACGCTCTAATTGACGACGTTCCTTTTTATTGGGACGGTGGTCTGGGCGGGCAAGATTCGCCAGCTTCTTCTGCTCATTAAAAAACTCGCGTTGGCTCACGCTTTCAGGCGTTTCTTGGTAGAGCGTATTCGCAATGGTCGCATTGCCACGATTTTCTGATAGCGCTAATACTTTAACCGTTTTTTGGGTGTAACTGGTCGCTGAACCTTGACGAATCGTTAATTCATCACCAATGCCAATTTCCTTACTGACTTTAACGCGACTACCACCAAAATGGACGCGTCCAGATTCAATTGCTTCTTTGGCTAAGCTGCGAGTCCGATAAAATCTTGCGGCCCATAGCCATTTATCAATACGAACTTTTGTTTGCTTAATTGTCTGAGAATTCTTTTCCATTATCAATACTATCCAATATCTTATAAAAACAAATAACAATCCAATGTACCTAACGCAAGTTAATACTCATAGTGATGAAAATCCTTTCCAAAATCGTCTATGTTAAAAATATTTAAAGTAAATTCATCTGTTTATAAATTGAAATTATTAAGAAAAATTCAAGGTTTTATCATATTTATTTGCTAAAATTATTACATTTTATCAATAATTGTTCATTTGTCGCACATTTTAATCCAGTTAAACCGATAATTATTGCAACTCTTCTAAAACTTTGTTTATATGATTTAGCGGTTTTTTGTTGAATTTTTTCATAAACACCCTCTGTTTTTTAGAGGGGAAATTCTAGTGTAAGTTTAATTCCGAATTAAATAGTAAATTTTATTCACCAGTGCTAGGGAAAGCAAAATAGGAGTCCATATGAATCATATCTATAAAGTTATTCGTTGTCGTGCGACAGGTATGTTGGTCGCAGTTGCTGAGTTTGCCAAAGCACAAGGTAAATCGTCAAGCACGACGGTGGGTCAGGTTGCAAGTGTCGATAACCAATCGAAAATTCAAGCATCAAAGCCTTCAATCAATAAACTCTTTGCGCTGACTGCCATTATGGGTGGTTTGATGATGTCAAATGGCGCTTGGGCGGAGCCCTACTATAGTGTCAATGATGGTGGCGTAATCAGAAACAATTACAATAATGATGGAGCAGAGGGTATTCACTCACTTGCAGCAGGTGTAGGAGCTAAAGTAGGGAATGATGGCTTAGGTGCCACCGCAATCGGTTATGAGGCCGCCGCGAGCAAGGAAGCAGCTATAGCACTGGGTGCTAACGCAACGGCAAATGGTAAAGCTGCAACAGCATTAGGCCAAGCTGCATTAGCTACAGATGATGCCTCTACGGCTATTGGCCGCCAAGCGCAGGCCACGGTTGGGGAAGCGACGGCTGTTGGTTCTAATGCTAAGGCTATTGCAAACAGTGCCACAGCAGTTGGGGTTTCGGCTGTCGCTGATGGTATACATGCAGTAGCGTTAGGCGGTAATTCGTACGCAGTTGGTGAGCAAGCAATTGCAATAGGACGTGACTCACAAGCTAGTACTTATGGGCTAGCGGCAGGGTCAAAAGCGCAAGCTAGTAACAATGCAATCGCGTTGGGTACGTTGTCAAATGCCGCTGCTAGACAAGCTGTCGCGATAGGCTATAACTCGAATGCTATTGACTATGGTCTAGCCGCTGGTTCTTTTGCGAATGCGGGCAATAATGCAGTCGCACTTGGTACACAATCTAATGCTTCAGCTTTTTCAACGGCGATAGGACGCGATGCGAAAGCGACGGGCGGAACATCTGTGGCAATCGGCAGAAATGCACAAGCAACAGGTGACAAGTCTATTAGTATTGGTCATGGCAATATTGTGAGTGGTAACAATTCAGGTGCTATCGGTGACCCAAGCACTATTAGTGGTAATGGCTCATACTCATTAGGTAATAACAATACAGTGACTACGGACAATACTTTTGTTGTTGGTAACAATGTCACTCAAACGGTAGCCAACTCAGTTGGGTTAGGTGCAAATAGTGCAATGACTGCAGGTAGCGCTGTTGGTACTGCAAACTTAACATCAACAGGTGCAGCAGGTGCGACTACCACGGCAGGTGATACAGGTACCGTAAGTAGTGCCACGCTTAATAATATTACTTATGGTAACTTTGCCGGTGCAACTGCAAATGGCGTGGTCAGCGTTGGAGCAAGTGGTGCAGAACGCCGCGTACAAAATGTCGCCGCTGGGGAAATCTCTGCGACCTCAACTGATGCGATTAATGGCAGCCAGTTGCATGCGACCAATGCGGTCTTAGGCAATGTCGCTAACAGTACCGCAGCAGTGTTGGGTGGCAATGCCGCTGTAACACCTGACGGCACAATCACTATGACTAACATTGGTGGTACAGGTGAGAATACTGTTCATGATGCGATTCAAGCAATTAATACTGTCGCTAATGCAGGTTGGAACTTACAGACCAATGGTGATACGGCAAGCAATGTGGTACCTAATGGTACCGTACAGTTTTTAGACGGCAAAAATATCAAGATTACTCGCACAGGTACTGATGTAACAGTGGCTACAGCGGATGACGTCAACTTTAACACAGTGACAGCCACAACGAGCATAACCGCGGGTACGGGTGCTAATCAAGTTGTGCTAAATAACAATGGCGTCAATGTAGGCAGTCATACTTATATTAGTGACGCTGGTCTAAATGCAAATAACAAAGTGATTAGTAATGTTGCGGATGGTGTGAATCCTAACGATGCAGTCAATGTATCTCAACTGAACAGAATCACAAATAACTTTAATAACTTTGGTTATCGTATCAATGATGTCGAAGATAATGCCAACGCAGGTATCTCATCGGCTATGGCAACTGCTGCATTGCCGCAAGCATACTTACCGGGTAAATCAATGGTTGCTGGTGGTATGGCAAGCTATAACGGTGAAAGTGCCTTAGCAATAGGTATGTCTACGTTATCTGATAATGGACGTTGGGCAATCAAAATCAACGGTACGGCTGATAGCCAAGGCAACGTCGGTGGGGCAGTGGGTGCTGGTTTCCACTGGTAAAAATTGCCGAAGTTAGTGAGTGACAGGTTATTTATATGATAGCCTGTTACTTAACTGACTTCCAAAGCTTCGATGTATTTTGAACAAAAAATCATAGCCAAAGATTATAAAAAAGGATTACCCAAAATGCTTAAACAAACACTAAAAACCCCATTCCGCCTTGGTTTGCTTTCTATGGTTATTCTTGCAACAACGGCATGTACCAATACCGTAAGTCGCAATGTCGATGCAAATGGCCATGTTGAAGCCAGTGATATTATTTTCCCATCGTTAGATAAGGCTTGGGAAAAAGCGGGTCAGTTCCCGAATCATGAGAATCTGCTAAAAGTGCGTCCAGGCATGACCAAGGATGAGTTATATCAACTACTTGGCCGTCCGCACTTTAAAGAAACCAAAGGTGCCCATGAGTGGGACTATATCATGAAGTTCGCTCAGTCAGATAATTCAGTCAAAATTTGCCAATATAAGGTGATTTTTGATAAAGCGCAAAAAGCGCAAGAATTTTACTGGTCGCCCGCTGATTGTGCCAACGAACTTGCACCAGCCCCTGTGGTACAGCCGCAGCCAGTTGTCGTCACACCTATCGTACAAGAGACGATTAACTTATCAGCCGATGCGTTATTTGCTTTCAATAAATACAGTGTGAGCGACATTCAACAAAATGGCCGTGAAGAATTAGATGCACTGGCCCAACAGTTGTTGCGTTACCAACAACAGGGTCGAAGCCAAGTGGTGATTACCGGCCACACCGACTACTTAGGCGATGAGTCGTATAACATGAATTTATCATTGCAACGTGCGCAGACGGTGCGTAATTACTTAATTAGTCGCGGCGTTGATGCCAATACCTTGATTGCAACGGGTGCAGGTGAAAGCCAACCTGTTTACCAATGTGATAGCACGCTAAGCCGTGCAGCCTTGATTCCTTGTTTGCAACCTAACCGCCGTGTCGAAATCGCGGTATCGGTGATGCCACGCTAAAAATTAGTCAATCGGCATAAAAAAACACGGTCACTTATCAAGTAACCGTGTTTTTTATGTGTGCGATAAATTAGTTCTGCAAATTACGTAGTAAACGCACAAACTCAATATACATCCATACCAAGGTCGACAAAATACCGATACTTAGTACCCACTCATAGCTTTCATCAACACCCGCTGCTTTAGCGCGTTCTACATTATCGAAGTCTAACAATAAGCTCAAAGAGGCGATAATCACCACAAATAAGCTAAAGCCAATCGCTACTACGCCACCTGAGAATAGGTAAGGAATTGAGCTACTAAATAAGCTTAGTCCGATTTGTACCAGATACACCAAGGTAATCGCAATCACAGCTGAGATTAGCACTGAGCGAAACTTTTCAGTCACACGAATGACGCGTGATTGGTATAACGCTAACATCACAGCGGCGGTGACAAAGGTTGCGACCATCGCAGTCGGTGCAATCGTTGGGTATTTCACCGTGACAAACAATGAAATTGCACCAATCACGACACCTTCAAGAATCGCATAAGGTATGGCCAATGCTTTACCCAAGTGTGGCTTAGCGATAATCACCCAACCCATAATAAAGGCGGTAATAATACTGCCCAGTGCCATCATACTGATAAAGCCACTTGAGACACCAGCCATTAAGCTATACAAAAAAAAGGCAACACCAGTAATGGTGGTTAGCCCTAGCAAAAAGGTGGTTTTTTTAATCACACCTTGTACCGTCATTGGGGTGCTACTCACCGCCAGTTCAGCACGCGAAATAATCGGATTTGCCATAAATCATCCTGTCATAATAAAAAATGGGACATAAAATAAAAAGCTTACCTAAAAAATGTCGATAAGACCATCGTAACATAACAAATATCGATGTCATTGTATAGGGTGGTTTTGCAATGTAGAGAGTGGAGAAGAGGTAGGCAATAATTTATGTACTGGTCAGTAAAATTTGCCAATTGTATTCGATATACACCATATCTTTATAGTATCAAGCAAAAGCTATCTTTGCGCAAAAGTCGCCTTTTACCACAGCAGTACGTATGCTAAAATAGGTTTTTTATTCAGCCTTATAACTTATCCATGACTAGCCAGCCAATCATTACTAACCCTGCTTTTCGCCGTATTGGTATTATGGGGCGTGCCAATAAGCCCAGTATTATTCAAAGCATTTATCAACTTTATAACTTTTTTATCAGTCAAGGTTTGCCGCTATTTATTGACCACCAAACAGCGCGATTAAAATCACTTGAAATGGGTCGTATGGCTGATATTCGCGTTGTGGATCGCAACCGTCTAGGTGCAGAATGTGATTTGGTTGTGGTGGTTGGTGGGGATGGTTCATTGTTACATGCGGCTCAGGTATTAGCGCAGTACTCTGTACCGGTGGTGGGTGTCAATCGTGGTCGTTTGGGTTTTTTGGCGGATATCAATCCAGAAAGCTTGATTCAGCAGTTTACGGATATTTTGAATGGCGCGTATCAGCTCGATCATCGCTTTTTGCTAAAGATGGAAATTAAGCAAGGTAGTCATGTGATTTATGAAGACATGGCGCTCAATGATGTGGTACTACATGCGGGTAAGTCAGTGCACATGCTCGACTTTAACTTAAAGATTGATGGGCTTGATGTGTATCGTCAACACAGTGATGGTTTGATTGCTGCCACGCCAACCGGTTCTACCGCTTACGCACTATCCGGTGGTGGCCCAATTGTGCATCCGAGCATGGACGCCATTTGTCTAGTACCGATGCACCCACATACCTTATCGAGTCGTCCGATTGTGGTCAGTGGCAATAGCGAAATTAAAATCCGTATCCACAAAGATAATCGTACTCAGCCAATGGTCAGTGCTGATGGTAAACCTTCTGTACCGCTCAATCAAAACCAACGCTTGATGATTCGTAAGCACCCAAACAAATTGACGCTGTTGCATCCGCTTGGAGTAGACTTCTTTGAAGCGTGTCGTACCAAGTTAGGTTGGAACATGTATGCTGAAGAGTTTTCATTGGATAACGAATAACGCGGCTGAAGTGAGTTTCAAATAACTCAAATTTAATAGCTTGCTTATGTAAAAAACCCGTTTGGATAGACCGAACGGGTTTTTTGGTAGCATGATTCGGTAGTTATTGAACCAAGCTTGCTGCCGAACGTTGGGTGATAAAGCCGTCCGGTACTTGGCCATTATCGGCTTGCCAGCGTTGGAAAGCCAACTTAGTGTTAGTACCGATCACACCATCAGTGCCTTTGGTATCGTAACCCATACTGGTCAAGCGTTGTTGTAACTGGGTGACTTGATAAGTATAAAGCGGTTTTTCATAGCGTGGGAAATCACGTTGCAATTGTGGTTGGTTAACAATCGCACGCGCCAAAAGACTCACACCCAACGCATAGTTGGCTGAGTTATTATAGACTTTGATCGCATCAAAGTTTTGCGTTAGTAATAGGGCAGGACCTTCTTTGCCTGCTGGTAACCAAAGTTCGACTGGCGTGTTGCCCGGGGCGCTACCCACGACATTGATTAGCTGAAGACCCATTGACTGCCATTCACCCAAGGTCTTTTTGCTACTGACATTACGGTAGTCAAAGCCATTTGGTAAACGCGCTTCATAAAAGGTTGGTAAACCGCGTTGCCAACCGGCACTGGCAAGATAACTTGCGGTAGAAGACAATGCATCGGCACGGTTCCATGGGTTTTTGTGGCCGTCACCATTGCCATCGACCCCTTGTTCAAGCCAAGTTTGCGGGATGAACTGCGTATGACCCATACCACCGGCCCATGAGCCTTTTAATTCTGACCAATCAATGTCACCACGCTCTACCAGCTTTAATAACGCCAATAACTGCTGTTCAGCAAAGGCTTGACGACGACCATCATACGCTAGGGTCGCTAAACTACTGGTCAATGAGCTGTTACCGGTAAATCCACCGTAGGAAGACTCCATACCCCAAATCGCGGTCACGATTGACGCAGGCACACCATAACGGTTTTCATTGGCTAAGAGCACCGCGCTTTGGTCAGCATAGCCACGTTGGCCACCGCTAACACGTGAGCTTGATACCGCACCATCAATATATTCCCAAGGCATTTTGGCAAATTCAGCTTGGTTTTTGTCCGAACGTACCACTTGTTCATTGTAGCTGGCACTGGCTAGCAAACGTTCCAAATCCGAACGATTATAGCCTTGGGCAGACGCACGTTGGATAAAGTCAGATTTCCAGCTATTAAAGGTCGGGTAGCTGGTGGGTAGTTGTGGCGTTGGTTTTACCACTGGTGGTGGTGTGACGATAACAGGTGGTGGTAGAGGTTGGGTCGGCTGTTGTGGCATTGGTGGTTGGCTACTACACGCGGCCAATAGGGACGCTGAACTCACATATAAGGCTAGTTTTTTACTGGTAAAATGCGTAAAAGCTGAGTGTTGTAATAATGATTTCGCGTTGGTTGGCATAACTTCCTCTATCAAATTGTCACAAATATCGTCTTCTAAATTCAGTTTAATACTTCATCAATCTCGCTGGCTGTACTATTTGTAAGACCTGTGCTCGTTTTTCTTGTCTTAAAATGAATTTATTTGACTAAAATATCAAGTTAAACATAGACATAGCGCTATCAGACTAATAGCGACGACTGTTGAGAAATTTACTATAGCACAAAATAAATGACAATCACTATCAAGCGCACAAAAATACAACTGGAAAAATTCGTTAGCTATCAAGCGCATTGCAGCCTATTTATTTGTTTTATACGGTCTTAAGATAAATTTAGTTAGCGATAGAAAAATTTCTTGCGAAATTGCGAAAAATCGCTATGATGACCAAGTGCTTGTTGTACCCCAAATTCTGCAAATCGTTAAGGAACTACTATGTTAAAAGTTAACCAATACTTCGATGGTAATGTTGCATCAATCGGCTTTCAAACCGCTACCTTGCCTGCCACTGTGGGTGTGATGAAAGTTGGTGAATATGAATTTGGCACGAGCCAGTTTGAAACCATGACGGTGATTAGCGGTGAGATTCAAGCATTGCTACCAAATACGACTGAGTGGCAAACGTTTAAACCATCAGATGTATTCACCGTTGACGCCAATCAAAAATTCCAAGTAAAAATTCCAGTGGAAACCGCTTATCTTTGTACTTATGAAGACAAATAAGTGCTAAAGAAATATCAATAAAAATGCCCATTTATCAGTAAACGGACATTTTTATTGTAAGATTTAAATATAGTTTGATAAGGGTTACTAAGGGTTTTAGGCGGTCATAGTGCCAAATTTACCCGCGTTAAAATCCAAAATCGCTTGACGAATTTCTAACTCACTGTTCATCACAAATGGGCCATAGCCAACGATAGGTTCATTGATAGGCTCACCGCTCATCAGCAATAACATCGCACCATTTTCGCCAGCGCTTAAGCGTAGATGATCCACGCCATCGCCACCATCTTCGACTTCGAAAGTCACTAACTGACGTTCAAATACATGGTTACTCGTATTGGCATTAATAATGGTATCGCCCGCCATTGATAGCAATAGCAAGTTGTGGGTACGTGGTACCATCACCTCAACGGTTTGATTGGCATCAATATTGATATCCCAAAGGTTAATCGGGGTAAAAGTCGTGCCAATACCCAAGGTTTTTTCATCTTGCCCTGTAAATTCACCCGCAATTACGCGAATATTACCGGCTCTCAAGCCATCTTCAGTGTGTAAGCTGATGACAGGAATATCATTATTGGCCAAGTGTTGGTATTTGGCAGGCGTCACTTTGTCTTTGGCAGGTAAGTTCACCCATAGCTGTACCATCTCAAACGCACCGCCCTTCTGGCTAAATTCTGGCGAGTGAAATTCCTCGTGAATCACCCCATTGCCTGCGGTCATCCACTGCACATCACCTGTTTTGATGGTGCCACCGCCGCCGCTCGAGTCGCGATGCGATACTTCACCTTGGTAGGCGATGGTTACCGTTTCAAAGCCTTTGTGCGGGTGTTGACCCACGCCACGAGGGCTGTTCATATTGGGTGTATAGTCTTGTGGTGCGGCATAGTCAAGCATTAAGAATGGATCGGTGCGTTTGTCACCAGCCATATGACTAAACATTGGGTTAACATGGAAGCCATCACCCACCCAATGTGGGCGTGGCGCAGCATGAATTTTCTCAACTTGGCGGTAAGTGGTCATGATAGTTCCTTATTTTGGCTAATGATCTTGTACAAGAAAAACTTGTAATCTTAATAGGGGTGATTTTTTTATTTTCAAGTTTATCTTTTTGTGGATGGTTAATTGTTAAAATTTATTTAATTTATGTATGGTGTTTAAGGTAGCTCTATGTAGGATGAAACATCCATAACAGTGACGCGATAGGTTGTAAAATTTAGCGTTGATTCATCGGAATTTATGCTAGACTGAGCAAGATTTCAGAGAGAAAATTGATTGATTATCACAAACTGAAATTATTTGGTAGGAAAAACTCGCTTATTTAGAGAACAGATAGCAGTATCAGGTAGTTTCATAGTGAGAAAGCCTATCTAACCTTGTGTGATAGATTGTATTGAATCCTATCCAAAAAAATGACAAAAATGAACAACAAGGAGTGTTGTATGTCGTCCTCATTACCGATATTCGCTATCAAACCATTAACCTTAGCCGTGGTCAGTGGGCTACTATTAGTCGGCTGTGGCAGTGATAACAATAGTAGCTCTAGTGTTACTCCCTTACCGCAAAAGACAGGTGTTGCTACCCTTGCCACGGGTGAGTTATTGGCTGAACCAACCGCTCGTAACTTTACCGCAGCGCAACTTGCCACAGAATTAGAAAAGATTGAACCAATCTTGTTTAGTCAAATGACCAGTCAAGGCGATAAAGTTAAATGTGATGTGCGTGTCGAATACATGCACTACGACACCGTCGATGTCAAAGAAGGCAAAACCGATGCCACCGGCGCGGTGTTCATCCCAACGGGAAATGACCCAAGCTGTCAAGGTGCCAGACCGATTGTGTTACAAGCGCATGGTACAGCCACAAGCCAAAATTATAACTTTGCTGAAGTTGGCAATTACGCAAATGAGGCGGGTAGTCGAGCGACTTTGGTGGCCGCGTTATTCGCGGGACAAGGCTATGTGGTGATTTCACCCAACTATGCCGGTTATGATAAATCAAGCCTTGAGTATCATCCATACCTCAACGCCAAACAGCAAGCACACGAAATGGCGGATGCACTTAAGGCAGGTCGTACGGTATTGACCAAAGCCCAAGCCGATACGAAAGTCAGCGATAATGGCAAGCTATTTATGACAGGCTACTCACAGGGCGGGCATGTGGTGGTGGCCGCGCAGCGTTATTTTGAGCAGTTAAAAGAGCCGGTAACAGCGGCAGTACCGATTTCAGGGCCGTATGCGATGGGCGCGTTTGGTGATGCGGTATTTGGTGGTAATGTCATGTTGGGTGCAACCTTCTTCTCCCCATTGATGGCGCGTAACTACCAAATCCAATATGGCGACGTGTATCAAAGTCCAGCCGATATTTTTGCTACCCCAAATCCTGCCGAAACTGAAAGTTTGCTACCGAGCAGAACGTTAACGGATAGACAAATTGTTGAGCAAGGTAAATTGCCAGTTTCGGCGATGTTCCAACGAGCACCCACAGGCAATGCTGAGCTTGATAAATTATCACCGGCAAATCCAGCCTTCGCTTATGGCTTTGACCCAAACTTTTATGCTATCAAAACCAGTTATCGTGCGGCTTATTTGGCTGATATGAAAGCCAATCCGGATTGGTCGATTCCTTATATGCAGGGTATGACAAACATCCAACCCGTTGCTGCTTTAGCGCCACAGCATGGGCTGCGTAAGGCATTAAAAGACAATGATTTACGCACTTATGTGCCAAAATCACCAACCATTATGTGCGGTGGTAACCAAGACCCGATGGTGTTCTTTGATGTCAATACCAGTATCATGAATCACCTATGGCGCAACTACTATACCAATGTGCCAAATACCCAACTGGGTATGGTCGACATTGATATTACTAACCAAGCCACACGCAATAAACCAGTGTATGATAGCAAAGGGTTGCCAGCCACGCTTGATAACACGCTAAGAACGAGCAGCCAACTGATGCAACAAGGCTTTGCCCAAAATGTACAAAAAGTTGCCACAGCGGCAGGCGCTACGGTGTATCAAAATGCTTACCAGCAAGGATTGGCAAGTGGTATGACCGAGGCGCAGGCAATGGCAGCTGCACAAACAGCCGCAGAGAATGCTGGTAAGTATGCCGTCGCCACAGGGTATCACGGTTTGGTAACACCGTATTGTATGGGTATGGCAGAAAAACTGTTTAGCCAATTCTAACAGTTGATTTCATACGTTAAATTGAAGCTGTTTATACACTTAAAAAACCGTCAATAAAACTGGCGGTTTTTTTGTTTGATAAGCCTTTTTTATTGGGTTTGGTGGATATTCATTTTTGTTGTCAGAAATACGATAAATCGCCCGCTTTTCAAGGAAAAAGCGCCGATTGATAGTCATTCTATCAAGCAAGATTTTGACGAAGAAAAGCCAGATTTAGCTATTTTTGGCACAAAAGCTTTTAGTAATATATAGATAATTCACCATTTTAAATGGCGTAATGAATATTCAACAGACCCTTGGTTTTATGCTATAATAGCACCTTTTTAAAACCCTGAAATTCACCGGGTTTTAACTTGTGTTAGTAATAAAAAAGTGCGTGATTTTTGCCAAGTTTTATGTTGGCTCAATTGCAAAAAAATCCGCCAAAAAGGAGCGTGCATGACCACCGATTCTATTACCCCCATCGGCATTGTTGATGAACTTAAACAATCCTATCTCGACTATGCCATGAGCGTCATTGTGTCACGTGCGTTACCCGATGTACGTGATGGTCTAAAACCGGTACACCGCCGCGTCTTATACGCCATGCATGAGTTGTCAAACGACTTTAACAAACCTTACAAAAAATCTGCGCGTGTTGTCGGTGACGTCATCGGTAAATACCATCCGCACGGTGATATCGCGGTCTATGACGCGATTGTCCGTCTAGCACAACCGTTCTCTATGCGCTATATGTTGGTTGATGGTCAAGGTAACTTTGGTTCGGTTGATGATGACCCAGCGGCAGCAATGCGTTATACCGAAGTGCGTATGCAAAAGCTGACCCACCAAATGCTTGGCGACTTGGATAAAGATACCGTCGACTGGGAACCTAACTACGATGGCTCTGAGCAGATGCCAAGCGTGTTGCCTGCTCGTATCCCAAACTTATTGGTCAATGGTGCGACCGGTATTGCAGTCGGTATGGCGACCAACATGGCGCCGCATAACTTGACCGAAGTGATTAATGCTTGTTTGGCGTATGCCGATGACCCGCAGATTTCAGGCGAGGGGTTGATGCAGTACATCTCCGGCCCTGACTTCCCAACGGGCGGCATTATTTATGGTCGTTCAGGCATTCTTGATGCGTATCGTACCGGTAAAGGTCGCTTGCATATTCGCGGTAAATACCACATTGAGCCAATGGCAGAAAGCGGTGCTAATAAAGAGCGTGAGCGTATTGTCTTTACCGAGATTCCTTACCAAACCAATAAAGCCAAATTGATTGAAAAAATCGTTGAATTGGTACGCGATAAGAAATTGGAAGGTATCAGCGAAATTCGCGATGAGTCGGACAAAGAAGGGATGCGTATCGCGATTGACCTAAAACGCGGTGAAAACGCAGAGGTGATTGTTAACAATCTATTCTTGCAAACGCCGCTTGAGTCAAGCTTTAGCATCAACATGGTTGCACTCGATGAAGGTCAACCAAAAATGATGACGTTGCGTGACTTGATTGCGGCATTCGTGCGTCATCGTCAAGAAGTCGTGACCCGTCGTACTATTTTTGAGCTTAAAAAAGCCCGTGCGCGCGGTCATTTATTAGAAGGTTTGACCATTGCCTTAGCCAACATTGACCAAATCATCGATACCATTAAAGCGTCAAGCAACCGCCAACAAGCGCGTGACAACTTGCTTGGCAATGTATGGCAGTCGGGCGGTGTACTTGCGATGCTAGAAGCGGCCGGTAGTGGTTCGATTCGCCCGGAATTTATTGAAGGTGAGGATTTAACCGCGCCCTTTGGCTTGATTGATAACAATACCAATTACCGCTTATCACCTGACCAAGTTAATGCCATCTTGGATATGCAATTGCACCGTTTGACGGGTCTTGAGCAAGATAAAATCCAAGCTGAGTTCAAACAAATCCTTAATGAAATTGCCGAATTACAACGTATTTTGGATGACTTTGGTCGTTTGATGGAAGTGATTAAAGATGAGTTAGTTGAGATTCGTGAGCAGTTTGGCGATGTGCGTAAGACGGAAATTATTGATAGCCGAAGTGACTTTAGCCGCGCTGACTTGATTCCTGAGCAAACCGTGGTATTGACTGTATCACGTACCGGTTATGCCAAGACTCAGCCAATGAGTGATTATGTCGCGCAAAAACGCGGTGGTAAGGGCAAGTCTGCCACGGCGATGAAAGAAGATGACGTGATTGACCATATGGTCGTTACCTCAACGCACAACCATGTGATGATTTTTACTGACCGTGGTCGTGTGTTTGGTCTACAGACATTCGAAGTGCCACTCGCGAGCCGTGGTTCGCGTGGTCGCCCATTGGTGAATTTGATTGCATTGGATTCTGATGAAAAAGTCACCGCGATTTTACCGATTACCGGTGATGACAAAGACAATGCCAGCGATTGCTATGTATTCTTCGCCACCGCATCCGGTATGGTAAAACGCGTTGAGTTATCACAATTTAAAAACCTACGCTCAAACGGCTTAAAAGCACTTGACCTCAATGATGGAGATACCTTGATTGGTGTTGCGATTACCGATGGTAGTCAAGATATCATGCTGTTCTCAAATGAGGGCAAAGCGATTCGCTTTAACGAATCAAAAATCCGTGCAATGGGTCGTGGTGCCAAGGGTGTACGCGGTATGCGCGTGACCTTGCTTGCCAATACCGTCGTGGATGAAGAAGATGCTGAGATTGATGATGATAGCCACCAAGATGAGCATGACGAGAGTGTTGTGTCGGTTAGCCGTGTAGTGTCATTGGTGGTGCCATCACAAGGTACGGATGTATTGTGTGCTTGCGCCCGCGGCTTTGGTAAACGTACGCCGATTGAAGACTTCCCGGTCAAAGGCCGTGGTGGTAAAGGTATCATCGCGATTAAGACCTCTGAGCGTAATGGTGAGCTTGTCCAAGCCCTAGCGGTTAATGTCGAAGATGATATCGTATTGATTTCGGATGCTGGTACATTAGTACGTACCCCAGTTGCGCAGATTGCCTTAACGGGCCGTAATGCCCAAGGTGTGACCTTGATCCGTTTAGTGGGTGAGGAAACATTGGTGTCAGTTGCTCGGGTAGAAGGCGGCAGTGATGAAGAATGCGACGCAATCGATATGCCTGATGAGGAGATCGAGCAACAACCTGTGGCATTGACCGAAGCGCTACAAGAAGATGGTTTATTAAAT
>CALJUC010000124.1 GCA_937975585.1 uncultured Moraxella sp.
ATCTAATTGTTTGATAGGTTGATGAAATGCCAAAAACCGTTGGTTTGATTTGTCAGTAAATTTAAGTTCAAGTTCGATGCCTTGTTGGTAGATTTCCAATAGATGGGTCGCCTTTAAGGCCTTTTGCTCGTCATCATTCAAATCAAGCAGATATTTGGCAAATGCTTGTAATTCATCATCATGTTCTTCGTTGATATGATCGATAATGGTGCGTTTATCATCATCAATAAAGGGGGTTAAGTTTGCTAGGTTTGGCATAATCTTCGACTTAATGCTATAAATAAAGTTAGCAGTTGATGATATGGCGTGCATCAGTTGCCAGTGGAAAGCGGTATTAAAATTTTGCGGTCAAACTCATGCTGACTTGACGCTCAGGTCCCATCCAACAATTGTTTTTGTCATAGCATGAGCCGACATAGGTCTTATCAAATAAGTTACTGATATTTAACCCAGCACTGTAGGTATCGTTAATTTTATACTTGCCGACTAGGTCTACTAAGGTAACGCTTGGCAGGGTGTCAGAATTTTCCTTATCAATTTGCATACCAGCATGATGACGAACACCGATATTTACCGAAGTTTTATGCGTTGGGGTTATATTTGCCCATAAGCTCGCTTTGTGCTTGGCGACTTGTTGACGCATATTGCCCACTAGCTGTGGATTGTATTCATCTTTGCTAATTTCGGCATCCACATACCCATAGCCTAGTCCAATATCTAGCCAGTCAGTAAAACGGTGGTTGGCGGCAACTTCAAAGCCTTTTGAAGTGATTTCACCAGTTTGCGTTTGTTTTGACCAATCAATGGCGGTGATTTTTTCATTTTCTTTGGTGATGTCATAAGCTGAAAGTGTGGCTGACGTGTTTTTATCATCGGACTGGTATTTTACCCCCACTTCACTGCCAATCTGCCTGTGGTTTCGTTGGCTTTATTGATGGTGGTTTTGTTATCTGAACCTATGGCTTGGGAGTCCGTGGTGCTTTTAAAGTTGTCGCGACGAAGCCCTGCCACCACGGTGAGTTTATCCCATTGCATTTCGTCTTGTAGATAGACGCCAAGCTGGCGCTGTGTGATGTCATCTTGTTGTTGATAACCTGTCAAATTAATCGGCTGTTTAGCAAACAAATCATAATTTGGCTCAGCTAAATCAATGGTTGGGATACCTTGATACATGGCGGCAGCATATTTGGCATTACTTTTGGCATGCTGAAAATCGACCCCAAACAATAAATTGTGCGAGGTTTTGTCAGTATAAAGTTGATACGCCAGTTGGTTATCGGTTGCACAGTTGGTCATTGATTCATCAGTGGTATAAGCGGTACGAATGAGTTCACGGTCAGAGTTTTCGGTAAAGCCTTGGTGGTAGGTGTTTTGCTGTTTTGCTTCGGCATCGGTATAGCGTAGCGTATGTTTGAACGTTAAATGATCGTTGATTTGCCAGTTAATGGTTTCAGATGGCATGACTACTTTTTTGCTAAAGCTGTTCCACTTGTCCCCCGCATAGGCATCGGCGTCTAGCTTGCCATAGCTTGCTTGATAAACTGTGCCCACACTTGGCAAGGGGGTTGACGGCAACATATCTGGGTCATCTTGATAGTACAAGTTAGCAAGTACAGAGACATTGTTTGACGGCTTCCACTCAATTGATGTATTCAGCAACACCCGTTTTTCTTCGGTGGTTTGCATTTGCCCATCTTTTTGGCGTGCCAAACCGACGAAGCGGTAGTTCAGGGTATCGCTCATGGGGCCTGTGGTATCGACTGCAATTTCACCAAGATTATGCGAGCCTACTCGCAGTTGAATTTCGGTCTGTTGCGTAGCTTTTGGTGTTTTGGCAATTTGGTTAATCATACCACCAGGTTCATTGTAGCCATACAACGATGATGCTGGGCCTTTTAGCACTTCCACCGCTTCGGTCGCATAGGCATCTACTTGTGGCATCAGATTCCAAGTGCCATCATAAGGCAGGCGCATGCCGTCATAGAAATTGGAATAGTTTTTAAAACCACGCATTTCATATTCATCAAAAATACTTACTGTGCCACGGCTTCTGTGCTTACCTCTGGTTCATAGCGTAAGGCACTGCTGACACTGTCGGCTTGACGTTCCTTGAGGGTTTGTTGTTCAATTCGACTGTAACTCATCGGAGCGTCGTCAGGGTCAAGGGCGGTTTTGGTCGCTGTGGTGCGATAACTGTCTGTCTGAGCGCTTAGTACCCCTAAATCCGTTGTTGGCTCAGTCGCTGTTTGATTTGTCGATTCGGCAGTTGAAACCGCGGCGGCTGCCATACTCTGCATGCTTAGCAAAACACTCAAGGGTAATAGTGCCAACGAGAATTTTTTAACACTCAACTGACGACTTGATGTGGCTATATTCATTCAATATTTCCCAAAATTAAACGATAATGATAATTATTTACTTAATGGCTTTAAAAAAATTTGCCTTATCGGCAAAATTTTTTAGGTTTTAATTGGCATCACTGACAAAGGCAATTTTAGTCAAGTTATTCTCGCTTGCCATTGCCAAGACTTGAGCGACCGTATCATATCGGCTGTCTTTATCGGCACGTAGCTGAATCGTCGGGACTTCAGTGTTGTTACTTTCTTGTCCAAAACGCGTTTTTAACTCATCGAGATTAATGGCTTCATCATCCCAAAAAATCTTGCCGTCTTTATCAATGCTCACTTGTATAACTTTTGGTGGCGCGTCATTGACTTGTGCCGAGGTTTTCGGTAGATCAAGCGATACAGTAGGATTAAGCACCGTTGCCGTCACCAAAAAAATAATCATCAAAACTAGCATAATATCAATCAGTGGTATCAGATTGATTTCATTCATGCCTTGTGTTTCTTCGTCGCCTAAATGAAATGCCATACTTTTTCCTTATTTCGTTAGCAAAATGGGTTAAGACTGGGTCGATAAAGGCAAATTATTGTCGGCTTCAAAACGCGGTAAACTGGCAATTTTTGTGGCAGCAGATTGTGCTATGGGAGATGTTTGACTATTGAGTAAGACATCTGCAAGCAATCCGTGAGCCGTATCATTGGCTTGGTGTAACGCTTTGCGATTGATACGCACAGCGATGTTGTACATAATCACCGCAGGGATAGCAACTGCTAGACCTAAACCTGTCATGATTAAAGCTTCCCCCACTGGGCCTGCGACTTGCCCAAGCCCCGCTTGACCAGACTGCCCAATGCTATGTAGGGCATGAAAAATCCCCCATACGGTACCAAACAAACCAATAAATGGCGCAATGGCGGCGGTTGTACCTAATATACTTAAGCCTTTTTCGCTATCAAAACGGTAGCGGTTGATTTGCTGTAGGAGGTGTTGCTCAGTTACCGATTTTTTATCGTCATTCGACAATGACTTTAGCTTGGCTTTTTGGCTGTCGATATACTGAGATAAATCCTGTGAAATGGTTTTGGCAAGCTTGTGGCTGTGAACCATGCGTAAAATCCCCGCAATCCAAGAAGCAAGTGATAAACCGATAAGGGCAAAAAATAACGCTTTGGTGATAAGGTCGGTATATTGCCAATAGTGTGCAAAATCCATGATAACTCCAGTTAGGGGCGAATTGTATTCGCCAAAAAATTTGATTGATGCTACAGCGTCTATGCGATAAGTCGCTTAATTTAAATTGACGGTCAAGTTGCCAACACCTGGCACTGCCATCCCATTTCTAGTAAAGGGTTTAAGTTTCGCAGATAGCAAGCGTTGACGCACGGCATTGTCGACTAGGCCATTGCCTGATGAGCGGGTAATCGCCACCGATGTAACACTACCGCTACTGCTGACGTTAAGCCGAACGCCGATGCTGGTCAGATGCTCTGATTCAATGATGCGGGCGAGATTGCCCGAAAAGTTTAGGTTGGGTTTTGAGCGCCAAGCTGCATCACCATTACCAAAGCTAACGGGCTCACTGTCTTTGGCGGCTTGTTGGCGCTCTCGTTCTCTGCGTTCTTGTTCAGCTTTTTGACGTTCGGCTTTCTGTTGTGCAAGACGTTGTTGTTCAGCGCTTTGACGTTCTGCCTGCTCTCTTTCAGCACGCGCTTGGTCGGCTTGCGCTTTTGCTAATTGTGCTTGAGCCGCTCTTTGTCGCTCAGCTTGTTGTTCTGCAAGACGCTGCTTCTCGGCTTTTTGGCGTTCTGCTTGCTCTTGCGCTTTACGTTGTTGCTCAGCGCTTTGACGTTCGGCTTGTTCTCGTTGGACTTGTGCTGCCACAATGGCTTGTTGGTCTATTTGCGGTTTAACGGGTGCGTCCGGTTTAGGCTCAAGTTTAGTTGGCTTGGGTGATTCCACAGGCGGCTTAATTGTTTTTACCACCGGTTTCGTGGCTTCGGGCTTTGGCACAGGCTTTGGTTTAGGTTCGATATTATTAACTTTTTCAGTGATAGGTTTGGGTGTTGGTTTAGGCTCAGGTTTTGATGGGACTTCAGGTACCGCTTTGGATGGCAATTTTTCTACAAGCACTGGCTCAGGTGACGCGTCCAGCTTGATTGGGTTTGGGTCAACGGGTTTTGGCAGCTGAACAAAGCTAATCTCAAGCGGTGGGGTGACTTTAGGCGCTTCGAGCGTAAAGCTCGGCATCTTCATGAGCCCAATACCAACCCCTATATGCAATGCAACAACGCCTGCAATGGTCGCGGCAAGTAGCTTTGTATTGGGTCTTTGGTTAGGTTGGGTAAAATCAGATGCTGTCGTCATAATTCGTTACTTGCTACTTGTAAAAATATCAGAAAACCAAAATGCTATTTTAATAGAAATGATAACCATTATCAATTATAATATTTATGAAATTGCGCTAATGGCGTCATGCGTGGCTTGTTGCCGTGCGTCGTCTGTCAATTCGGTCAAGATGCCATGCTTCATCAGCAGCAAGCGGTCGGCAGCGGCAAAATAACTGTCGTCATGACTGATAACAAACAAGGTTTTACCCATCGCTTTTAACATGGGGATTAAGTCATGATAAAAATAACGGCGAAAGCTTGGGTCTTGGTCGGCCGCCCATTCATCAAGCAACATGATTGGCTTGTTATCCGCCACCGCAAGTAACATAGCAAGGCGTTTTTTTTGCCCTTGTGATAGTTTGGTGTCTTGGATTTGGTGATTGAGGATATGGGTTTTATGGCTAATTTCTAGTTTGGCAAGCCATTCACTTACCAAGCTATCATCAGGGTTTTCGCCTTTATCATTCATTAAGGTATCAAATAGATAAAAATCACTAAAGATTGCCGAAAATAACTGGCGATAATCTGCTAACAAACTTTCCCTTACGGCTACTATATCACCATTAGCCAATGTTACCTTAATATCGCCGTGAGTCGGCGGGTAAATCCCTGTCAGCAGCTTGGCAAAGGTGGTTTTACCACTGCCATTTGCCCCAATCAAAAACACCACCTCACCACGTTGTAAGGTAAATTTAAGGGGTGACAAAGCAAACTGGGTTGCCATTTTATCACTATTGTTACCGCCATTTTTTCCCTTTGGGTAAGCGTAAGCGATTTGGTCAAAGTGCAGTTGTTGCCAATCGTTAAACTTATCCAAATCAACCAAAAACTCCGCCTGATAATGTGCCAAGCCAAGCGATTGGATTTTGTTGAGTGCCACTTGTGCCGATTGAAGCGTTGGATAAGCGCCCACCGCACTTAGCAACGGCACTTTGAGAAACAACAAAGTCACGCCAAAGGTGAGGGCGACTGGCAAACTCGCCAGTGACAATACTTGCGATAACACAAGTACAATGCCGATACCTGCAAACATCATGATATTCGACCAATTCACCGCCGACAAATGAAACGTATCCGCCTTGATAATATCATTGCGAAACGCTTCGGTATGCTCAGCAAAGCTTTGGTACAAGCGTTTGGCACGTGGGCGATGCAGTTTTAACTCAGGCTGTCCATCAATCACTGCTTGATAATCTTGATACAATTGGTCGTTCGTCAGACGGATTTTTTCAAGATAGGCGTACACATGATTGACCAGTTTACCACTGACTACAATAGTAATCGTAATCCAAACTGCCACAATGAGTAGCAATGGCAAGGATAAAAATCCCAAATACAGCCCTGCGCCGACACATAAAATCACGCCTTGGATGAGCTCAGGCAGTCGTACAAACGCGGTGGTAATCGCTTGGATGTCGGTCGATAAACTCGCTAACAATCTAGCAGAACCAATCGCTTGGGTTTGGGTGATGTCAGAATCTAAAATTTGCTTAACGATTTTTTGGCGTAACTCAAGCACGAATTGGTGCCCCAGTTTGGTCAAGGCAAATTGCGATATAAAAGTCGTAGCAAGCAGCGCGATAATTAGCCCTAAAAAGATGGCTAAAGACTGCCAAGTCAAGGACTTGCCTGATAATAAATCTTGATTGATATAGGCAATGGTTAGCACACCAACCAAAGCATTGAGCAGGTTTAAGGCAATCACTTTGGCAAAAGCCACTCGGTGCGACTGCCAAATCAAACGCCAGATACTGCTATCTGGCGTTGAAGATACATTTTTTACTTTGGTCATGAGCAAATCACATTAGAAATCAAAACTGGCTGAAAGTTTTAACGTGCGTGGTTCGCCCACTGTCAGATAGCCGCTGCCTGGGTAGCCACCCACTGAGCCCCAGTATTTTTCATCGGTGATGTTACTGACCACGCCTTTGATGGTGACGGGTTTATTCGCAAATTTAGTGGTATATCGTGCACCCACATCAAGGGTAGTAAAGCCATCGACTTTTAGTGTATTAGCGCCATCAGCGTAACGATCGCCAGTATGGTTAATATCACCAGTTAAGGTTAATCCATCAACGCGGTTGACATCGTACTCTAAGCCAACATTGGCTTGGAACTCGGGCACGCCAATCACGCGCTTGCCGGCATTTGCGGTATTGCCCTGCTCGGCTTTGATGTAGGTCATGCCGCCAATAAAACGTGTGTTATTTGATGGACTACCAAATACCGTAAGCTCAACGCCAGTGTGTTTATCTTCGCCTTGCTCGATAAAGGTGTAGCTTGCAT
The DNA here is from genome assembly GCA_937975585.1 of uncultured Moraxella sp. Lineage (GTDB taxonomy): Bacteria > Pseudomonadota > Gammaproteobacteria > Pseudomonadales > Moraxellaceae > Faucicola. The sequence goes on from CALJUC010000124.1 coordinate 7,020, forward strand.
CGGCATTCGCGCGATAGTCATAGTTCGGTTTTTTGGTTGAAAAACCTGACAACGAAGCACCCAATAGACCATTGTCATATTTGATGCCGACTTCGCTTTGCTTTGAGATATACGGATTACTAAAGCTGTCACCGTTGGTCACAGGCTGGGCATTGTGCTGCTGTACGATGTAAGTTCCTTTTGCCAAGCTTTCATTGTAGTTGGCATAAGTGCTCACCGTTGGTGTGAGGCGATAGGTAATACCAAAACTTGGGGTAAATTCGCTGTCATCATAGGTTGTCGCACCTGCTGATGCTGTCTCAATGGTTTGGTAACGACCGGCCAATAACAGCGTTAATTTGTCATTAAAAAAACCTAAGTTATCGGCAATCGCGACACTGCTTGTTTTGGTTTCGGTATCAGTGGTAAAACTACTGGTCGTGGTCAATAACGCATTGGTTGGTTGATACAGATTGGCCGCCGTAAATGCACCCCACGCGCCTGCGCCTTTTTCTTCAGCTTTAAAGCTATTGGCAGAAACGACCCAATTATGACTCACCGCGCCTGTTTTATGTTGACCTTTTATCCCGACTTCACCTGTGATGATTTTGTTATCACGGGTATTGTCAAACCGGTATTCATTGCCACTACCATCTTTAGCATTCAAATAAAATAACGATGCCAAGCTGTTCTTTTCCTCACCATCGAGATAGCCTGCGGCTGCATAAGTCGTTAGGTTGTCAGTGATATCGTATTCAGCGCGTAACGTACCGAATAAGTCTTTTTCATTCGAGAATGTCCAAGGTTTTGCCCAATTATGGGTGCCATCAATCGGTTTGGGTACAAAGCTCGATGCGACAATCGCAGGACGAGTCTGACTCAATTCATTGTTTTGGTAGCCAATATCAGCTGATACGCGAGTTTTATCACCGCGATAATCAACTCCCAATGCTGCCAAGCCTAATTGCTTTTCTTCATCATCAATCGCTGAGCCACCATCTTGGTAGGCGACATTGGCACGAACGCCATATTCTTGATTTGCCCCAAATCGCTGTCCAATATCTAAGGCAACTTTGGCATTCTCGCCATTCTCAGTGCTGACTGTTACACGTTTTAATGGGTCATTACCGGCGCGTTTTGGCAATAGACTGATGGTGCCACCGATATTGCCACCGCTTGACGAAGCACCATTTAACGCTGCGCTCGCCCCACGTTGTACTTCCACGCGTTCAAACAATTCACTGGCGATATATTGACGCGGTAAGACACCATATAATCCGTTAAACAAGGTTTCATCCGAGTTGGTCAAAAAACCACGCATATAGTAGGTTTCTTGGAAGTTACCAAAGCCCCGTGTAACACGCACGGTTGGGTCTTTTTTGAGTACATCACCGACACTCTGAGCCTGTTGGTTCTGGATATAGTCGTTGGTATAAGCCACCGTCGAGAATGGTGTGCTGAGATTTTCTTGATTGCCTAAGATACCTACGCGGCTACCAGTTGCCACTTGTCCACCTTCAAACGCTGGCATCAAACCTTCTTTTGATGCATCAGCACTGGTAGTCACCGTCAGTGCGCCCAACTCGGTACTTGGTGTGTCGTTATCGATTGTAGGGTTAGTAGCAGCATGACTAACCCCCATATTAATTGATGCGAATATCACCAATTTTACCGCCAAAGTTAGTTTTAAAATACGCAAGGCAGCTCTCCAAGATTATCTGTAAAAATTAGATGCAAATGATAATAGTTATTATTTAAATTATCAATACAATTATTAACAATTTTGTCAAAAAATTGAAATATTGGCGGTTTATTTTGTACAATGTCTATCGCATTTTTCGCATCAAATAAATAAAATAGCCACCACCAACCATCGCAGCCAGTGTTCCGGCAGGGATTTCATAAGGAAAAATCACATACCGTCCAAGCCAATCTGCGATTATCATCATGCTTGCCCCAAGCATAGCTGCCACAGGTAATTGCTTGGGTAAAGTGACAGCACCGATTGCTATCGCAAGGTGAGGTACCATTAACCCAATAAAACTCAGCGGGCCGACTGCCAAAGTCGCTGCAGCACTGGCAATGGCAATCAAAATTAAGACACCCATCTCAAAGCGCTGTGTGGCCAATCCTCTCCCCTTGGCAACTGTATCGCCAAGCCCGATAAGCTCAAGGGGTTTGATGATCGCCATGCTTACCAAAAACACCAAGCAAGCTGCTGCCAGTAGCCACCATGCAGTGGATGGATTGGCAGAATAGGTTGTCCCTGAAAGCCAATTTAAAATTGCTTGCAACCGTGGGTCTCCAGAGAGTTTGATCAAAGATAATATCCCTTCCATTAAAGCCGTAATCGCCACACCGACCAACAGAAGATAGCCATTATCAATTTTGCGAGCCATCCATAAAATCAGCATCAGTACCACCAATGCGCCGATTATCCCAGCTATGCCTAGATAGGCTTGCGACACTACCGCCAAGCCCAACATCGGCAACAGTACAAATGCCAAAATCACGCCCAATGCTGCCCCCGAGCTAATACCTAAGACTTCTGGGCTTGCCATTGGGTTACGAGTTAAGGTTTGCAGTAATACCCCTGCGGTAGCAAGCAACACCCCAGTCGATGCCGCACTCAGCGTTCTTGGTAAGCGGTAAGTATGGATAAGTTGCCAGTCAGCAAACGCGCTTATCGCCCATTGCACCTGATGACCATTCACCAATTTTTGTGAAAAAAATAAAGCGATAAGAAAACACACCAACAACCCTATCCCTAACAAGGTTAAAGAAATCGGTTTTTTATCGGCAGAAAGTACAGGAATGACCGCTTCTACGGCAGATTTGCGTTGTTGAAGTGTCAACCAAATAATCAGCGGCGCACCCAAAATTCCAGTCAACGCCCCCGCAGGAATCGCAATCGGTAACGCACCTTCAAACAACATGGCGACATTTGACGCAAGCCACATCAATAAGCCACCCAGCAAAAAACTTACCACTAGACGAGCGGATAAATGACGGATTTTTATGCCATGAGTGAGGGTTGCTGCCGCTAAGCCAATAAAGCTTAGACTTCCCAAATGGCTCACCACCAACGCAGTAAGCATCGCCACAAGTATTGTGACGGCAAGCCTTACCCATTTGACAGGCACACCAAGCGCTTTGGCTTGCCTATCATCCAAGCTCATTAGCATTAAGGGCTTATACAGCGGTATCAAGCACATTGCCCCGACCACGTTAGCAACTAGTAAGTCAATGGTCGTATCCCAACTTGCCTGCGTGAGTGAGCCACTGCCCCATACCATCACACCCAATGCCATTTCTGGATTAAAAATGAGCATCACCGAAGCGATTGCTGAAATCAAAATATTAACGACCAGTCCCGATAAGACGAGCACCACAGGATTCATGCGACTGGGTGCAGCCAATAGAAAAACCAAGCCCATACTCAGCATTGCCCCAATGAAGGCCACCCAAAAGCTACCGTATAGCCCAAAACTGGGTAAAAATAACGTCACAATCAATAACGCCATCTGAGCGCCACTACCGACGGCAAGCGTGGTATCAGAGGCTAGCGTGTTTTTGACCAATTGCTGGAGCAAAATACTACTACTACCTAAAATCCCCCCTGCCAATATCGCAACGAGCATGGTCGGTAGCAAACTTAACTGAATAGCCATGTCATTGAGGGATAAATTGGCTGATGCTTGAAACAACGCCCATACAGGCAGTTGCCAACGGCTATTTATCAAGTAACCGCTAGTGGCGATTGCTAGTGCGAATAATCCACCAATCATAAGCCCAGTCAACCAGTTAAAACGTTTGGCACGTCTAGGATAAATCGCTATTGTCGAATTTTTCATGAGTTGAGTTTATTTATCCTTGCAAACGTTAGTGAACCAAATGAGCTTGAGTCAAGGACTGTGCAAATCCGACCATCGAAGGTATCCCACCATAAATCCAAGTTGGCGGTACGACCATCATACAGCGAGGATTGGCAGAATCTTTGCCATAGCCAAGCCTTCTCCATAGGACGTTTTGAGCCAGTTGCTGTTGCAACATCGGGCTAAATGGCTCGACTACCACCACGCACGTGCTGTCATCGAATTTTGCCAAATCCCCCAATTTTGCATCGGTAAAGCCCCATAGATTCCCTTGCCCAAGTTGAACCAATTCTAGCCTCATCGCATCCAAGGTTAGTTTAAACAGGCTATTATCACTGTAACTACGAAATTGACTGACACTGGCGAATTGAATCACCGCTAACTTTTTGATAGTGGGATGTTGTTGACGAAAGGTTTGCCCAAGATTTGTTAATTGAATTTGGCTTTTATCAATGTACTGTTTGGCAGCGATGGGTTGGTGAATCGCATTACCCAGTGCCATAACGCCATCGGCATAGCTTTGCCAAGTCGCAGTTTTACTGGGGTCTGAACCTTGTAAATTGATTGATTTGACAGGCGTTTTACCGTACATCGGTCGCAGGTGTTGATAAAAATCGTTGTCAATTATCAAATCGGGTGATAATTGCGACATCAACTCAGGGTTGGGGGCAAATCGAGCGCCTAAATCGATGACAGAATTTGGTAAATCAGGTTTGCCTGCCCATTTTGGATATTCAGCGACATCGCCTGTTGCAATCGGTGGATAGCCCATGGCGGTCAGCGTGGCAGCAATACTCCAATCTGGCGTTAATACTTTGACAGACTGTTTAGCTTGGCTATGGTTTACCCCCACATCACTATCTTGGCAAGCTGTGAGAAAGGTGCTTAAAAAAAAGCTTAAAAGCAAAACCAACGCTTTGGTAAAAGGGTTTACTATCATTGTTATCACACCACTGCCACCGTCTGACCTGTGGTAGGATGCGACATCAAATGCAAATCAATACCAAAAATATGATGCAAGACAGACGTCTGCATCGTACTTGGCACATCGCCTTGGTGGCAGACTTCACCTTGTTTCATGGCGACAATCACATCACAAAATCGCGCCGCCAAATTGATATCATGTAAAATAATAATCACCCCTAGGCCTTGTTCATCGACCAGTTTGCGAATCAGTGCCAAAACCTCTACTTGATAGACAATGTCCAAGGCTGCCAAAGGCTCATCAAGTAATAAATAATCGGTCTGCTGTGCCAAACACATTGCAAGCCATGCCCTAGCTCGCTCTCCGCCCGATAAGGTAGCTACCGTGCGCTCAACAAATGGTTTGACGCCTGTCAACTCGATAGCTGCCTCAACGATACGCTTATCCTCCACACTGGCAGCTTGTAGCCATTTTTGGTGCGGATAGCGCCCTAACATCACCAATTCACTCACAGTAAAGTTGGTCGCATCAGGTAATTTTTGCGGTAAATAAGCAAGTTGCCGAGCTAACTGCCGAGCTGATAGATTTGCCATGGGCACATTGTCGATTAAGACTTGCCCTGTTGTTGGGGTGTTCTCACCCGCTAAGGCTTTAATCAAGGTTGACTTGCCCGAGCCATTGTGACCTATAAGCCCGTAAAGCTTGCCACATTCAAAGCTAAGGTTGATATGCTGAATCAGCGATTTTTGGTGATGTTTGATAGTGAGATTGGTTGCACAGAGCATAAGTAAGCCGCAAATAAATATTTTTGCGAATATTAACACAAATGATAATTATTATCATTATATGATTTTTTGATTCTACTTATATGCGGTTGGTATTATTGATGATTGATAGCGGCTGTCAGTGGCTTAACGATGATAAAATACGGTTGTTTTGATTCACGATGACTTGTAACATTGGGAAGCGATGGCGCTAGACTAGCAGCATCAATCTGACAGACTAGCGCCTAATCATTATATCCGCTGAACCATTTATTAAAACGGCTCATATTTTTCAAGTCTTAAGAAATATCTGCTTGTGAATACAAGCTCTCAGTGTGAGTTGTGTCATCTTCTTGTCCATTATTTTATGATAATGGACATTATCTACATTCTGTTAAGATAAAAAAGATGAGGTTGTCGGATACTTACCAAATTATTAAGCCATAATATGCTGTCCACCATCGACAGGGATTATCGTGCCTGTAATTTTACTAGCTTCGTCACTTACCAAGAATGCCGCCAAGCCACCAACATTGCTAGCGTGAACATGGTGATGAAGCGGTGCTTGTTCTGACGCACGTTGTAGTAACTCATCAAAACGGTCAATGCCGGATGCAGCACGGGTGATAATCGCCCCTGGTGAAATCGCATGGACACGAATGTCTTTTTTGCCGAGTTCAGCGGCTATATATTTGACACTACTTTCTAAGGCAGCTTTGACAGGCCCCATCATATTATAATGCTCAACCACACGTTCAGACCCATAGAATGTCACGGTTAGCAAACAACCACCGTTTGTCATCAATTTTTCTGCAAGCTTGGCGGTTCTGATAAATGAATGACATGAGATATTCATCGCCACATTAAAGCCTTCTTCTGAACAATCCGTCACTCGAGCGTGTAAATCTTCTTTTGGTGCAAAAGCAATTGAATGTAACACAAAGTCAATTTTGCCCCATTCCTGATTCAGCTTGTCAAAGACCGCTTCTAAGCTGCCTTCAATGCTAACATCACAAGGTTCAAAAATCTTCACATTTAGTTGATCAGCCAAAGGTTGCGTATAGGTTTTGGTTTTCTCATTCAGATAAGTGATAGCAATTTCCGCCCCTTGTGCCACAATTGCTTGAGCACAAGCATACGCAATAGATTGGTCGTTAGCGATACCAATAATTAACCCCTTTTTACCTGTTAAATCAAATAAACTCATATTAGATTCCTATTTTTATTAGTCTAAATAACCGTGTTTACAATCTCGAATTAGCGCTTTGACTTAATGCAAAGACAACTAATGCCTGAGAATTAAAACACACAATAGTGACAGTTCGTTTACTGGAACGAACTTATAGAGGGTTTTAATGCGCATTATCTTTACTAATCGTTGGGTGTAGAGTGGCGCTAATCATAACGCTTAGGAGCGCAGCACTACTAAGCAGCACTACTAGGATTGTTACTTTTATACTTGAGGAATCATATTGATGGTATTAGGGTGGTAAAACTGAATCGGCATACCAGCCTATGTTTTTACCATTAACAAAAAAACTAACCTTTGTCATTAAACGCTAATTTAATGGCGGTATATTCAGCGCAGAAAATTCATGGCTCTAATTAAAATCGTCACTCACCTGAAATGACGGTAAGGCCGTTTTAATCATAAAAAATACTTGGAGAGTAAAATGCCCCAGTTCAGCAATTATACATACGACGAATTAAGCATTGGTCAATCAGCGAGCCTAACCCGTACCGTAACGGACAATGATGTAAAAGCATTTGCACTGGTAACGCACGACTTTAACCCAGCACATTTAGACGCTGAATATGCTGAGCACAGCCCATTCAAAGGCAAAATCGTACACGGTATGTGGAGCGCAGGTTTGATTTCAGCGCTACTAGGAACCAAGTTTCCAGGCATGGGTACTATCTACTTGGACCAATCACTAAAATTCCGTCGTCCTGTCTACGTTGGTGACACACTCACCGCTAAGCTAACGGTGAAAGCCAAAGATGATGCGAAAAAGTGGGTTGAATTTGACTGTGAAGTGGCCAACCAAGATGGCAAAGTAGTCATTATGGGTGAAAGTCAGGTGATTGCACCAACTGAAAAAATACGCCGTAACGCTAATAAAGTCGAAGATATGCTATTGACACAAGAATTTAGCCTATAGTGCAGCGAACTTATATATGCTAAAGACGGCGTGACTTCACGCCGTCTTTTTAGCAGCATAGGTCATTTTTCAAACCCATTATTTATAAGGGTTTGTTAGCTTGGAAAGACGTCTAGTATATTTTGCTTATCACTAAACACAAATGCCTCTTAATATTTACGACAAGACGGCTATTTCCGTAAGAATTATCTTATAATCAGCCAAATAACTTATCTTGTCGTTCTGACAGTAAAATTTTGGCATAACTGAACACGAATAGCACAAATGCTATTGTCCAAAAACCCTGTGCAATACCAAGGCTCATGAAGTAACTTTGTGGCAATAGCCAGCCCATGAACACCCGAGCAAGCCAAGCCGCTAACACCATCCCAAAGATAAGCCCAACTGTTTTTGGTGGTGTATAGACACTACGACCTGTATGTCCAAGCGATACCCTCGCCATCATGGCAAGTGTCATTAGACCAATACCAGCAATAGCGACTGCATGCATGGCAAGGTTATGGCTAATTATCCCCCAAGGAACAAGGGCATATAACACAAACCCCACTGCCATACCAACAAAACCAAGCCACAATGACCATAGTAGTGGACGGCTCCAAATCCCTGCCAAATGCCAATTTTTTAAACGGATTAAATTGGTCATCGCCACAATCAACGCAGATAAGGTCAGCAGATATTTTGACCAGTCATATTGGCTCAAAAAAATATCGGTCAAAAAGAACACAAAGAAACTGATTAAACTTAGACGGTCTAATAAATCTGAGTTTTTGACCGTTTGTTCCACTTTGCCCTTTTCGGCAATACCGCGTTCAATAAACATTGGCATCACTCGTCTGCCAATGGTGAGCACCACCCCAATAATTAGATAAAAGCCAAATAATAAGCTCATCTGCATCCCATGCAGAGCATGTTGCCAAAGCGCCACATAAAACCATACTTGCCCAATCATTAATAATAAGAGTTTTGCCACAATGCCAATTTGGCGTTTTTGTCTTACGGCATAAATGGGTTTGATAATAAAAAATGCCGTGAGTAGCCAAAACAGCAAATCACTCGCCATCGCAAGCCACGTCCATGTATTAAGATTAATGCCATTAACCAAAAAAATCAGCCGAGCCACTGCCCAAGGCGTAAAGATTGCCAATAGCTTGTACCCATACGGCATCGGTTGGTTTGTCCAAGTTTTCACCGCCGTGAGCAAAAATCCAGCAATCACCGCTAATGCGTAACCATACAACATTTCGTGCCCATGCCAATAATGTGGCAACATCTGCGAGCTTGGGTCAAATGCAAATTTGGTGGCAAAAGTAATATGCGACCATTTAAGCATAGTCAAAATAGCAAAAATACTCGCACTCAAAAAAAAGACGCGAAAGCCTAGGTTTAGTACAGGATGCGGTGAGTAAGGACGTTTTCTGGGGAGGGAGATAGATTGCATGACAAGCACTCACTATGGCTAAAACAACATTAAAATATTGGAGAAGTATACACAAACGAATCTGCCAATTGTTCAAGGGTTGAGACGCTTACTTGTAAGTCATTAATCAGCCCATTTTCTAGGCCATAAATCCAGCCGTGAACAGAAAGCGTTTGGCCTCTATGCCAAGCATTCTGCACGATGGTGGTATGGCAGACATTGGTCACTTGGCGTTTGACATTGATTTCACACAATAAATCGACTTCTTGTTCAAGTGTTAAATTCTCGAACATATCGGTATATTGGTATCGCATCCCTTTTAACGCCCGTAACCAATTATCAATCAAACCATATTCTTGATGCCCAATAGCGGCTTTAACGCCACCACAACCATAATGTCCGCAGACAATGATATGCTCCACCTTGAGAATGTCGACAGCGTACTGAAGTACCGACAGTAAATTCATATCCGTTGCCACGACCATGTTAGCAACATTGCGATGGACAAATAACTCGCCGGGCATCAATCCCACGACTTCATTGGCTGGCACACGGCTATCAGAGCAACCAATCCACAAATACTTAGGATTTTGTTGTTTAGCGAGGCGAGCGAAATACTCAGGGTCACGAGCATTGAGCGCCTCTGACCAATATTGATTATTACTCAGCAAATCTTCTAATGAATGTTCAGGTATGTTGATTTGGCTCATGTGCACAGACCTTTATAAGGATTTACTTCTAGACTAACCAAAAATAATCGCCTCGCCAATGCCTAAAAAGTACGCTTTAATAACCTTAAAGTGGTAGTCGGTAAGCGTTTTATGCTACTTCGGATGACTCGGCAACGGCCTTTTAAAAAGCTAAGATGCAATATGGATAATTCTCTGTAAGGTCATCATGGCAACCCAATTAGATAAATTAAAATCTGAGTATTTACGCTCGCTTGGCAAGCACCCTTTAATTGATTTGTTGCCAGAAAATTCGCTCGGTAAACAGGCAAAACAGGCATTGCTTAGTAAAGCGATATTGCACCAATATCGTAAAAACCAAGATGTCTTTTTGCAACACGCTCAAGTCAATAATTTATATTTTTTGATGGATGGTATGGTTAGCTGTTATCGCCAGTTGCCAAACGGTCAAGAATGTCTCATTCAAACCTATGATGAGCCAAATTTACTCAATGAAAGCGTGCTGTGGCAATATGATATCAATGATAAAAAGCGACAGCCTAGTTTTACTCGATACGCTGTTACGCAGCATTCACAGTCCAAACAACTGCAACTTTTGCTCAATCAAGGAAACTTGCACCAATTGACCGCCAAAGCCAATCAACCCAGTGTGATAGCCACTTTACCTGTGCAAGATTATTTCCATTGGATTGAAAAATTTGAATTAGGACAGTTATTGACGTGGTTTACTAGTCAAGTGAGCAGACGGCTGTATCAACATCTTCTCAGTAGTGACTTGCTAACGTTTCAAAGTGCCAAAGCCAAGGTCAGTTATTATTTGCTCACCCATTTTCCACCCAATACCGCATTTGTATTGCCTGTCAGCCAAAAACAATTGGCCAATCAGATGGGACTGCGTGCCGAAACCTTAAGCCGAACTTTACAGGCCTTACAACAGCAAAAATTGATTAAACGGCACGGTGAACAGTTTCATTTACTTGATATCACAGGGTTATTATCTTTGATTAATGATTAGATGATGATAATACGCAGTTAACGTTTAAGACTTTTTATGTTGACTGACGGCCCAAACAGCGGCCTCAACTCGGGTGCGTAAGCCAACTTTGCCTAGAATGTGTTTGACATGCACTTTGACCGTTGATTCAGCAATACCCAGTTTATTGCCAATCATTTTATTGCTTAAACCTTCGGCTATCATTTGTAGCACTTGTAATTCTCGGTCAGTAAGGTCGTAATTACTTTCATTTTTGGCAGGTTTTCGCATCGCCTGAGCAAGAATTGGTGCAAGACTTGGGCTAATAACGAGTTCATCTCGCAGAATTTTACGGATATCTTTGATGATATCCTCAGGCTCCATATCTTTAAGTAGGTAACCATCCACGCCGAACTCTAAGGCATCTTGCACATCTTTGCTACTATCTGATACGGTAAATAGTAATACTTTTCCCTCAATATCCAATTCTCGAATACGCTTGAGCGTTTCAATACCATTCATAATTGGCATATTGTTATCAAGAACGATTAAATCTACGTTGTTATTTTGCAGATAGTTAATAGCCTCTTGACCATTATTTGCTTCACCCACCACTTGCACATCATTTTCAAGGCTTAATAAATCACTCAAGCCTCGTCGTATCATCGGATGGTCATCAACAAGTAGCAGACGAGCAGGATTTGCTGATGTGTAAACCGTCACAGCCATGATATTTTCCTCTTATTTTTCTTAATGTTTTATTTCATATTAGCAAATGATTTTGGCATAAACTTGACTAATATCGCAGTGCCATGCGGTAGCACATTTTCGATACGAAATTCGCCACCAAGGTTATTGCTTCGCTCTTGCATGATTTTCAAGCCATGATGTTGGCGCTGGTCAAAGTTTTTATCAAGTCCCACGCCATTATCTTGAACTCGCAAGGTGACTGAGCCTTGTTGTCCTTGCGTCAGCGAGATATGCACATGTTCAGCACGGGCATGACGGTTAATATTTGATAACGCTTCACGACTGATTTGCAGTAAATCCACTTGTTCATTAGCAGTTAAGTTGTTGCTATTTAAGCGATTGTCCAAATGAATAACGAATCCGCCTTTATTAGCAAATTCATCACAGGCTTGCTGTAGCGCATCGTCAAACTCACCTTCTTCAATTTTAAGTCGAAAGGTCACTAAAAGTTCTCTTAACTGGCTATAAGCATCATTAAGTCCTTCTTTAGACTGCAACATGACTTGATCGATGCGGTGCTGTTGTTCTTCGCTAGTATGGTCTTGCTTGAGTAGATTAGCAAGTAGCGCCATTTGCATTTTTAGGTAGGACAGCGATTGAGCAAGTGAATCATGCAGCTCACGAGCGATGGTATTGCGTTCTTCAAACAGTATTAACTTGTGTTGTTGCTCACGTTGGCGTTGATTGCTAAAAACAATGGCTATTAAACTGGCAAGCGTATTCAACAACTCTGTTTCATCAAATGAGGGCTGCTCGTTGTCAGGCATTTGAGTAAGCGAAATCTTGTGTAGATTAGTGTGGCTATTGGCTCGACTATCATCCAGTTGAAAATGTCTTTGGGTGGGTTCGGTCACGCCCCATTTAGGTGTAACGATAATCTCACCCCATTCAATTTGTTGACTTTGAATCGGAAACACCCATGCTTTGTCCTGCTGTTTGATTTCACAGACATCACAATTGGCAGTTTGACAAAAATTACCTAGTAAGCTGATTTTAGCATCACTATCTAATGCCACCACATCTTTGGTTTCAAATAAATTATTATGAAAGCATAGTTTAAGGTGCAAATGTGGCATCACTTTAGCAAAATCTTTGATAAAAATTTGTAGTTTTGGATAAGAAATGGTTTGGCTACTTAGCTCTTTGGCAAAATCATACAGCAAGGTCAAAGCTTGGTTACTCTGCGTTAAATGAAAAGTCTTGCGAGCGACTTCGGCTTCGAGGTTGTCTTGATACGATTTTAATGAACTCGCCATCTTATTAAAGGATTTGCCCAACTCATTAAACTCTTCATAGCCATCAATCATCACAGGACTGTATTCACCCTTGCCAAAACGGTAGGTGGCGTGACGAAGTTTGAGAACAGGCAACAATACTTTTTGTCGCATTTCGCTTAACCCAACGAGCATGACGATAAGCATGATGACCAATGAACAAATCTGGATCGTCTGTTGATAAATTTGGCGTTGTTCATTGCGACCCTCAATCTGCTGTGCCAATTCATCCACGTGATTGATATAAGCCGTTGCGTCAATAAAGAACTGTTGGGTATTGTTGGCTAGTAATAATGGCTTAAGGCGTTGTCGCCAAGTCTGTTCAAGGGCATCGATTTGTCTAATGATGTCTTTATTTTGATTACGTCGAGATTGTTCATAGTGGTATAAATCGGTCAAACGATTTTCCATATCATTGGCAAGTTGCTTGGTCAAGGGTTCATTAGGCGACAAATGAAAGTTTTGATCAAGGTGTTGGCTGTTTTTATAATCGCTCGCCATCAAATAGCTAATGCGATAGGTCGCCATCCGAATTGAGCCTGCGGTATTAATCGCCTTGGCGTCTGATTGGGCACTCCATGCCAAAATAGCGCTCGATACAGCGGTTATAATGGCCAAAATAATAATAATTGCTACGGCAAAAAAAGCTCGCACCGGTAATGAGTTTGCAAGGGCATTGGGTAGTTTTAGCTTCTTTTCGGATAAATTTTGCAACGCTACCTCTAAAAAGTTTGTTGAAGTTTGTAAAAAACGGAAAATTGAATATTCCAGTAAATTCTATTATTAAGCAATTGAAATTAAAAACAATAATTTTATTTATTTAGTCTTAGCTGCCTACCACTTTAGGAGTAGCGGAGATATTGTATCGATTTTATTTCAAAAAAGTATTGATTCAAATCAATTAATTCACTTACCGATTTGCTTATCATAGGTTTATCGACACTATTGATGATCTGCTACTAACTCATAAGAAGCAGGCATTAGCTAGTTGCCAGATTATAAAAGTTTCACAACATATCAGACAGGGGGCTACTATGGCAAGTCTGAAAACCAAGCAAAATATGGTACTAACATTTTCCACTATCGCCTTTACTGTGTGTTTTATG
>CALJUC010000125.1 GCA_937975585.1 uncultured Moraxella sp.
CGAAAATCTACCCACTTTGCTTCGCTAGATTTGATTAAATCTAAAAATTTATTCGCCATATTTCATGTCCTTTTTGACTATGCACACGAGGAAACGCTGTTAAAAATATTATAAAAAACTGTGGTAACTTTATACCGTTTTGTTATCGCTGACAAGGGTAAGCGGGAAAAATGCGCCCAAAATCTATCGAAACATTTGAACCCATCATAAAAGCTACTACATCAAGCTAATATAGCTGTTTCAAATAACGTGCCAACTTTATATAAAGCGCAAATCCCGTTCGATTTGGCGAAAATTTGCTTAAATCCGCCTATCTTATCTTCGAATCTTCGACAGGCTTATGCCCACTGCCCATAGATATTTTGACAACTCGCACCCATTATGTGCATTACCTTAGCAGATAAGCATAAAAAACGGCAACTTGCACCATTATTGTGCAATTATTTCATTAATCATCTTTCAATGCTTTTGATATTCAATTTTTAGGGAATAAATTGTTACTTTCATTAGCATTGAAAAAAGCCCGAATGCTAGTTGGCGAATATGTTAAAATTTGCTATCGACGCCAAAAATTACTCGTGCCGACTGTGGAGAAGTGCGCTTTTGTTATTAATGATTGATAATTACGACAGTTTTACTTACAACATTGTGCAGTACTTTGAACAACTTGGGCAAGATGTCGTTGTTTGGCAAAATGATAGCCACCCTGTCGACGCTGTTTCAGCATTAAACCCTGATTATATTGTGATTGGCCCTGGCCCCAAAACCCCCAGTGATGCCGGTATTTCGTTGCAAGTTATCCAACAGTACGCAGGTATTATCCCTATTCTCGGTGTTTGCTTAGGTCATCAAGCTATTGGTCAGGCATTTGGCGGCAACGTGGTGCGCGCTGATGAAGTGATGCACGGTCGGGTATCGGCAATTTATCACGATGATAGCGGGATTTTTTGTGGTCTGCCCTCACCGTTTAAAGCGACACGTTACCACTCATTGGTAGTTGATGCGGCAAGTTTGCCCAGTGAGTTATTGGTCAATGCTTGGGCGATCCAAGCCGATGGCAGTCGCGCCGTGATGGGCATACGTCACCGAGAATTAGCACTTGAAGGTGTACAGTTTCATCCAGAGTCGATTTTGAGTGAACATGGGCATTTACTACTGCAAAATTTTTTAAACAACTATAAATAGTGTAATGTTAACTGCCTGAAATAGCTTTATTACACGACTTGTTGCCAAATCCAGCGTTTATCGCTTTAAATTTAGTCAATGTTATAGTATACTAGTACAATGAAGTATTAATTTTGATATAAAAATTCTAAAAGAGCCTGCAATGACCAATACCACAACACCATATCTTGGTGAAATCACCACTGCGATTGAAAACAATCAGCCGTTGACTGACGAACAAACTAAGCTACTGCTCACCACGGCGCTTGACCGTTCTATTAATACCATTGATTTGACCTATGCCGAAATGCGAGGCGTGATGCTCGCCATCATGCAAGGTCAATGTCCGGACGCCATGATGGGCGCACTACTGACCGCCCTACGTATGAAAGGCGAAAGTATCGAAGAAATCACGGCCGCTGCCCAAGTCATGCGCGAACTGGCCATTAAGGTTGATTTGTCAGATATTCCAAACGTGGTTGATATCGTTGGCACGGGTGGTGATGGCGCAAATCTATTTAATGTATCAACAGCCGCAACCATGGTCGCGGCCGTTGCCGGTTGTCATGTCGCTAAACATGGCAATGGTGGCGTGTCGGGTAAATCAGGGAGTTCAGACTTATTGCGTCAAGCCGGCATCAACCTTGACTTAACCAATGAGCAAATTGTGGCATCGATTAAAACACATGGGATTGGTTTTTTATTTGCGCCAAATCACCATGTCGCCATGAAACACGCCATGCCCATTCGCCGCGCGCTAAAAACGCGCACGGTATTTAATATCTTGGGACCATTGACCAACCCTGCTGGCGTCAAAAATGCCATGATTGGTGTTTTTACCCCGACGCTATGTGAGCCACTTGCTAATGTGTTCAAGAACTTGGGCGCAGAGCATGTACTCGTTGTCGGCTCAGTGGATAACTTGGATGAGATTTCATTGGCCACTTACACACATGTTGCCGAACTAAAAGATGGCAAAGTCAGCGTCTATGATATTGAACCAGAAGACATGGGCATTGAGTCACAAACCTTAAAAGGGCTTATTATTGATAGCCCCGCTCAAAGCCTAGCGCTTATCCGAGAAGCACTAGCAGAAAACCCAACTAAAACTGTCATTGCCAAAAAAGCCGCTGATATGATTGCCTTGAACGCTGGTGCGACTATTTATGTGGCAGGTAAAGCAGAATCCTTAAAAGACGGTGTTGCAATCGCTAAAGACATCATCAGCAGTGGTAAAGCGTTGCAAAAAATGGCAGCACTAGCAAGCTTTACTCAGCAATTCATCTCTCATTAAATTTTTGGAAAAACCATGCCTCATCAAGCA
>CALJUC010000126.1 GCA_937975585.1 uncultured Moraxella sp.
TTTCTCGGTACATAGTTACTGCCAAATTCACCGCCACACAGGCGGCTTAGAAAGTCAAGCAGTTTTGTGATGACAGCCTAGCCTATATCGTGCGTGCCAGTGATGACCCGCAAAAGAACAATGCTATTACCGATACGTCGCGTGTGTTTATGATGCGACAAGGTACCAACTGCCAGTTGGCACTACCACGCAATACCTTTATAAAAAAGGTGTGGCAGTTATCCGATGGTTGTTGCGGGCGCAAGGCATTGAATAAAGCAACACATAATTATCCCAATGTCATTGAACTGTTTAATGAAAAAGATAAGGCCGATGACGTGGTGGTATCACTATCCATCAATCAAAGCGCCTTGGAATGCCCAGACTTTATCTACCATGAATACTATGACGGTATCTTGTCTGGCACTATCTGTTATCTACAAGCCATGCCTAACCGTGAATGGGCAGCGCCAAACTTTAGCCAATATCATCAGCAGCAGTTTGAGCAGGCCATCAAAGACGCACGCAAAGCCGTGGACGATGGTTTTCGCAAAGCTCGCAGTAATTCCACCATCCCAGCCAAATTTCAATAACCCTTTATTCTAACTTTGAGGAACTTCTATGGATAATATCTATAAGGCGGTACAGCTAACTATTGACAGTCAAAACCTTGCGTTAAGCAAAAAGCCTACCCATGTCTATATTGCCAATCAATATGTAGATACCAATGATACACCACTAATTACCGCGCCATTTATTATCCAAAAGGCGCTTGAGAATGGCACAGGCGTGGTGGATATCGTCTCAAGTACAATCGGTAGTATCTATGAAGTGCGACTATTGTGTGATGCCGAAGTTCTGATTAGTGGCTATTTTTATATGCCGCCGATGAACGCCAGGTTTTCAGAGCTTGAGCTTTATACCAGTTACCCGCCACGCACCCCGCCAGTAGTTAATGAGTTTTGGCAACAAACCGAAAACTTTATCTTAGAGAAAACCAACACGCTGCTTAACTTTGTGCAAGTGTTTAATAGTTTGTCTAGCATGCGCTTGAGTTTGGGTTATTTGGAAGAATTGCTAACAACCAAGAAAAGCAACCTAGTATCAGCGATTAATGAAGTGTATGAGGGTGTTGGTGACTTATATGATAAGACTGCTCTTTTTTATAATAATGTCGCCGACATGGTAGCAGATGATAAGCTAAAAGCGGGTAAAGCAGTCATCACGCACGGCTATTACGCACCCATCGATGGTGGCGGTGCAAGATACCTAATCAAAGAC
>CALJUC010000127.1 GCA_937975585.1 uncultured Moraxella sp.
TTACCTCTTGGACTTTGAACACCCCCTCAGTCATCGTTCCCGTTTTATCCATCACCACATTGTCAATGGTCGCTAGGGTATCTAAAAAATTACTGCCCTTAAATAAAATTCCATTACGGCTACCTGCCCCAATACCACCAAAATAGCCAAGCGGAATCGAAATCACCAAAGCACAAGGGCAAGATATGACTAAAAATACCAAAGCCCGATACAGCCAATTACTAAACACATAATCAGCCACAAAGAAATAGGGTACAAGGGTAATAGCAATCGCTAAGGCAACTACTATCGGGGTATAAATTTTGGCAAACTTACTGATAAAAAGCTCAGTCGGGGCTTTTTGGCGGGTCGCATCTTGCACTAAGGCTAAAATTTTAGACAGCTTGGAATCTTGATAAGCAGTCGTAACTCTAATTTGCACCACATTTTGTAAATTAATCATCCCTGCCAATACCACATCGCCTTGACGTTTGGTATCGGGTTTACTTTCCCCTGTCAAAGCCGAGGTATTAAATGAAGCGGTATCAGAAAGTAAGACCCCATCCAGTGCTAGCTTTTCACCTGCTTTTAGCTGAATAATTTGTTCGACACCCACGGATATAGCTTTAACAATGCTGGGTTGGTTATTTTCAATGATGGTGACCTCATCAGGACGTTGGTCAAGCAAAGCTTTGATATTTCCCTTTGCACGTTGTACTGCCATTGCTTGAAAGATTTCCCCTATAGTATAAAAAAGCATGACGGCAACACCCTCGGGGTATTCGCCAATGGCAAATGCCCCAATGGTCGCAATACCCATCAGAAAAAATTCTGAAAACCAATTGCCAGACTTGATACTTTCAAAAGCCTCTCTTAACACAGGAAAGCCCACAGGAATATAAGCAATGGCATATACAATAAAGCGTGGTATTTCCGTGAACCATACAGGTTTTATCACATGGTCAAGCACTAGCCCAATGGCTAATACCACAAAGGCAATTATCGCTGGTAAAAAAAGCTGAAACGTGGTTTTGTCACCTGTGTCATGCGACTGGTCATGCCCATCTTCATTACTGTGACCCTCATGGTTGCCATGGCTAGCGGTTATGATTTTTTCTTCCTCGTCGGTACAGCAACAATTTTTTGACATACGACACCTTTCTAATGGTTTTATTAAAGATTACCTGTTACTATAAACCCTGTAGTCACTACAGGGTCAAGTAATAATAATCCAAGTCATACGAAAAGGTCACTTATGTCTATATTTAAAATCAGCGAGTTAAGTAAAAAAACAGGGATTAATATCGAAACTATCCGTTACTATGAGAAAATTGGGGCGATAAATAAAGCCAGTCGAGGCGAAAATGCGTACCGCTATTTTAACCAGCATGCTATTGAACAATTAGAATTTATTAAAACCTGTCGTTCATTAGGTTTTACAATGCAAGAAATTAAGGCTTTTAATCAACTTAAGCAAAATCCCAACCAAAGCTGTGTGATAGCGGATAAGCTAGTTGCTAGCCATTTGGCACAGATTGAACAAAAAATACAGCAATTACAAACTATTCGAGCCTTATTACACACAATGAGCAATTGTCAACAAGATTCTGTCGATAAGTGCAAAGTAATTCATTCATTACAATTCGCACCCACTTTAATAGAAGAAGGAATTAAACTATCTACGACAGAGCTAGAGGCAATACGGTAGAGGTAACATATAATACTTGGGTATCTATATGTAGCTCATAATAGGACAGCTTACTGCCAATTCTTACTTAAGATTTCGGCTCAATCTTTTCCCCGTCTTCCTTGACAAAAGTTTGAGTTAAAGGCATATCAATCAAATCTAGCACCACTTCAGACGGGCGACATAGCTTTACGCCTTTATCACTGACCACAATCGGACGATTAATCAAAATCGGCTCAGCCAGCATATGTTGGATAATGTCATCATCGCTTAAATCTGGATTTTCTAAGCCACGTTCGGAAAATGGTTCAACATTGACCCGCAGTAATTGCCTAGGCGTAATCCCCATTTTGGCAATCAAATCACGCAGGGTTGGCTCGGTAGGCGGATTTTCCAAATAGTGAATAACCGTTGGCTCAATGCCTTGTGTAACTCTCCCCTAAAATAAAACAGCTCAAACGTAGAATTTCTTATAAACTAACAATAAGGCGTTTTAGCATGAGCAAGCGAATGACAGAAAGCCAGATCGTATCGATTTTAAAAGAAGCCGATGCGGGTGTGCCAGTAAAAGAACTATGTCGTCAGCATGGCATAGCGAGCTCGACGTTTTACAAGTGGAAAGCCAAATACGGTGGCATGGAAGCCTCTGACGTTAAACGATTAAAAGAACTCGAAGAAGAAAACCGCAGGCTTAAGCAAATGTATGCTGACTTAAGCCTAAAATCGCAGCTACAGGCAGAAATCATAAAAAAGCTATAGTGCCTGTAGTCGAGCGTAAAGCATTAGCTGTTAAGGTTCTAAAGGAAAATGTCGCAAAACCACCCCACGATTAAGACGCGATTTGGCCATTTGATAGGATTTTTTGCAGTCTTTAATTGCCTATATAACTTAACTAATGCTTATACAGCTAAGCTAACCACTCATATGCCGATTAGCAATGTGGCAAGCGGTTTTGATAGTCAAATAGCCTTTATACCAAGCATGATTTTGCCTTATAGTTGCTCGTTGTGGTTGTTGATTGTTAGTTTTTTTATCACTGATACCAACAAAGCTTTACAGCGATTAACATTAAGATTGTTACTCACCACTGTTTTAGCCTGTCTTTGCTTTTACTGGATACCGCTCAAGTTTTCGTTTCAGTTACCTGATGCTGATATCGCCTATCAAAACTTAGGTATTAATTGGCGATTTGCGTTTGCGCTGCTACATGCCGTCGATAAGCCTTATAACCAATTTCCGTCTTTGCATGTTAGTTATGCAGTGCTACTATTAGTATCGCTTTGGACGCCAATCGCTGTTTTTCACAACCGTTTAATAGCCTATCGACTTAGTTTAATCTGTTTATGCGCTGGAATTGCAGTTTCCACATTATTTACTTGGCAACATCATCTCCTTGATGTGTTGGGCGGATTGATATTGGCAATCTTCGTGCTATGGATTGAAAGGCGTATCAGCGACAAGTTAGATTCGACTAGTCAAAAACTGGTCATTCGCTATCTTGTACTTGCCGTTTCAGGGTTTCTTATAATGGCAAGCTTGCCTACTTTGTTTATCCGTTTTGATAACGCAATTTACCCAATCGCCATTAAGTTTTTTGCTTATTGTTGGCTGTTTAGTTTTGGGCTACTGAGCTTTTTATATGTTAAGTCTAATGTCGAGCTAAATAGACAAATTTTTTCGAAGAATCCCGATGGTCATTTAACCAATTTTGCCTATATCCTACAATTGCCTATTTGTGCGAGTTATTACTTGCTTTGGCAAATCATGACAAAGTGTAATCGATTAACGCCATTTACTGAGCGAGAAACTATTCAATGTCAGTTTTACCTTCAAACTATCGAGATATGCGCTGGCCCAAAACTTAGCAATGCTGAAACTACGAATTTTACGCATTTTTTCAGTAAATATCAAAAAATAGTCTGGCTAGACGTTAGCAGTGAAATATCATCAAGTTTTTGGCAATTAAAACAGACGCAGCCGACAGCAATATTGACCTATCACTATCTACCGCTCTTGGATTTGCAGCCCTTTGACTGTTTAGATATAACTAGCCTTGTGCATTTTTTAGGGTCTGTTAGTCAGACCTTAAGCACACAATCTGATGATGATGCGCCTGTACTGATACTATGTCAATGTACCATGGGCTGGTCAAGGAGTGTGGCGATGTTAGCCTGTTGTCTGGCGTATTTCGGTCAGTTCTCCCCTCACACAATACGCCAATTAATTGATAGACATAACCCATCCCATCACGTGACTCAGGATTACTTAAGTGACCAAACACTCATTAACTTACAACAAAAATCTAGTACACTACCATAACTGTGCTAGAATTTTTAATTATAGAATTTTATAGTCAAATAAATTCATTTTAAGACAAGCAAAGCAAGCGAAGACAGGACAAATGGTACAGCAAACGAGCTTGATGCCATATTAAACTGAATTTAAAAGACTATTACAATCAATTGTGGTGGGTTTGGTGAGTATTGTGTTGTTAAAACCTGTGGTTTTCTTGATAGCGCTACTGTTACTTGCCACCATAGTTTGGCTAACATTAAAAACTTTAGGCGGTCATTTACGCTTTGGTACGGTTTATTACACGGTCCGATCCTGGATAGTGCTGTTAAGTTTGCTACTAGTCGGCTTGGTTATTAATACCCCAGACTTTGCTTTTGGTATTGCGCTATTAGCCGTACTGATGGTACTCAAGGGTCAGCATGAAATTCGCCGTTTGTTTCGACAGTTTCCTAGCCAAACCACCAAGCAACGATATCTTGATAGCCTCTTTATCCTGGTATTTAGCCTATTTATTATCGCTTTTATTGACCTAGGCACGTCATTGAACCAGCAACATCAGCTAGGCATCTTGATTTTTGTTATTTTCGTGATTCAGTTTAACGATATTGGCCAATATTTGATGGGAAGACTGCTGGGGCAACGCTTATTCAAACGTAAACTTGCACCTATCATTAGCCCTAATAAAACCATTGAAGGGGCCTTATTTGGTTGTATGCTGACTTCAGCCCTGAGCTTACCCATTGGCAAGTTTTTAACCCCTTTTAACTATATTCAGATTTTTATACTTGCCTGGATATTGACCAGCATTGGTATTGTCGGAGATTTACTAGAATCAGCCGTCAAGCGTAGTCATGGCGTTAAGGACATGGGGCGATGGCTAAAGGGTCATGGGGGTATTATAGATAGGATTGATAGCTTAATGCTCGCTGTGCCAGCTTTTTGGCTCATTTATCGCACTTGTTTGTCTTGATGCCGATATTGCAGTTTCATAATCTGATTGAGTAGCGGTTTGGGTAATACCGACAATAGCGAGATAGTACGTTTCATCGGCTTTGGAAAAATATGCAAGGCTATATTTTGCTCAATCGCCGTCATGATTTCTTTAACCGCTTGTTGTTCGCTAATTATATGGGGCTTATGACTGGCATCGCCATTATTGAGTGAGCGTAGTTGAGTGGTATCAATGTAGCCTGAAGCAATACAAATGACGTTAATGTGAAAGGGTCGCAGCCCTATGCGATAAGCATCGCAACTGGCTATCATCGCTCGCTTGCATTTAGCGTACAAACTGGCATCCTCAAAATCCAGCAACCCTGCGACTGAAGCAATTGCAATCAGTGATTTGTCGGTATCATAGCTGTGCTTTAATTGTTCACTTGCCCAGCCAAATACTGCCTGAAATGCCTGTAAATTAATCGCTAGCATGTGTTGGCTTTCATCTTGATTAAGTTGGTTCTGACGCTCATTGTAATATTTACCTGCACAATAAATCAGTCGGTTAAACGGCTGTTGTGCCAGTTTATCAAACAATTTTCTCCTTGCGATATTATCGCTAATATCACAAACATGGGCGGTAAATGCGGGATTTTGAAGTAATGATTGGGGTAACTTGGCAATTTTCTCACCACTACTGCCAATCACAGTAACTTGCCAACTTTGATTCAAATGCCAGTCTGCCAACGCCAAACCGATACCACTGGTACCGCCAATAATGATGATATGTTTCATGAGGATTCTCGCAGTTTAGCTATTGTGCGTTCATAGCCATAATCATATTGCTCGCGCATAATCGCTTGAAAGGTCGCATAATCAGGGCGTGTTACGTCAATATAGCCTTGACGGAGTTGCAGTTTTTTCGCCATCGCAGGGCGAATGTGTTTGGCGTTATCAGCAGTCTTTATCCAATGGATTTCACTGTCTAGCGTTTGATATTGGTGCACATGAGCAAGTCGCTGATTGGCGAGAAAACCAAATGTGCTATAAATCGCTGGTTCTGCTAACAACCGATCATAATTTGCCTTGGTTTCAGCATAGACCTCATGAGCCAGCTCACAAGCCAGTTCAATCGGGGTTAAATTGAGTACACCACCCATCAGTAAGTGACTTTGCCATGTAAGTGGTGGTAGGTAATACATATCTGAAATGGACGCACGCACGGCAACTGCCAAGGGCATATCTGCGGTAACCCAGTGAGAGGAATGAATCGTGTCAGGTTGGTAAGGCGCGAGAGCATTTAAAAGACTTAATTTTTCAATTTCATTGGCTAAGGCTTGCTGACTACAGCGTAGCACGACTTGCCATTGATGAGCCGCATTATCATTGTATAGCCGACTGGCAATAACCAAACTGTTAATTGTGGCACGCTGTTGTGAGGGTTGCCATGGCCACAATGGATTATCAGCGCTTTCATCTTTAATCGTAGCAATGCTCTGATGTGCTAGCCTATCAAGGACTTTGTTAGGAGGCGTTGGTCGGCGCTTGATAACATTTAGTGGGGAGTTTTTTGCTAGCTGCCACGCTTGACTCACTATTAAGCGCTGCAATGCAGGTAGTGCGTGCCCCGTAACCTGTTTAGGTGGCTTTGGGGTAATGCGGCAGAGCATGTCATAGCATTCTCGGCTTTGTAATCGCTCAAATGCCTGCTCGCTATCGCCACCCGTTACCTCTAATAATCCAGCTACAAATGCCCCGCCACAACTCGCTAAGATAATATCAGGGGTTTTTGCCTGTTCACATAGCGCTTGGTACATGCCCAAATAGTAACCAAAACGAAGCCCACCGCCAGAGAAAAGGACGGCCGTGTTAAATGGCTTTGTTTGGCGGACTACTGCAGGCACTTCGCTCATGCGTTGACAGTTGGCTTAATCGCTAATGACACAGTGAAAATGCCAAACTCATCAATGCGCATGGTGACTTTTTCAAAACCTGCTTGCGTCACTAACTGATCGATTTCTGCTTGGCTGCGGCAACGCATTACCCAATCTTTGCCTTGATGACTATTAAGCGTTTTACCTATAAACTCTTGCTCAGGGTGCCAAGGTTGGTTGGTATAAATAAAGTAACCGCCCTCTGTTAACTGACTATAAATACCCTGTATGGCAGTTTTAACTTTGGTATTATCGCTAAATAGCTCAAATACCCCAGAAGCCACAGCAAGCTGATATTGTGCTTGATTTTGATAACTGTTAGGGTCAAAAGCATCTTTTTGTACTGCAATAAGACGCCCGCTCAAGCCTTGTTGCAATGCCTTTTGCGTCATGACTTCAATATTATGGCTATCATAATCGCGTAGCTCTGCGTGTAAATCTGCATTGCCTTTTGCCAATTCAAACATGTAGTAACCGTTGCCACTGGCGATATCCATTGCATGAATGGGCGTATCACTGGCAGTTTTTTGTAGTTGCTCAATCGCCAGTTGACCCAATTCTAATAGGTGTTGTTTACGGATACGAATGCCTCGCCACCCAATGTTGTTCAAGTAGAATTGATCCACCACTTTACCCAAGAAGTTTTTGCCCTGCGGCTGGTTTTGATAGACTTTTTCGAGTGAGCTGCCTGAGTCAAAACCATGCTTGACACCCGTGGCAACGCCATCGCTGATATTACCGAATTTTTGGATGGCAAATTTGGTTAAGGCAAACTGTGGGTTAAAGCCATTGACCGCCATTCTATCGACCCGATCTTTACTGTAGCTATCCGCTTGGCTTTTGGGGTTATCAGCATGTTGTAAATCTACTTGCGATAGCGGCTGTGCAAAAATCTTATCAGCAAACTCAATGCAGTCAGCAAATACCTGCTGTTTATTGACTTCATGAAAAAGCGCATGATAGCTGTCTGGATAGTAAGCCCAGCGTTTCATCGGTGAGCGTATCGCTTCATAAAAGTCTCGGATGACTCGTTTATCAACGACATAGTCTTTACCCGCACATAGGATAAAGGTCGGGGTAACGATAGCACCTGCGTCATCAACCAAGCGTTTGCCGGTTTGTAATGAGTCGATTAATAGATTGCGTGAGATACTCGATGAAATCAAAGGATCTTCATTGTAAGCTTGCTGTGCCGCATCGTCATGGGTAAGCACCTTGGCTTTAACGTAACTTGAGACACGCGACATAACCCCTAGCTTTTTAGCGACTTTTAATGCTGGCATTGCAAATGGTACATACAAACGAATCGCAAAGGCCGGGGTACCTAAAATCATACCTCGCACAGTCGGTGCGTAATCGTGTACCCAACTAGTCGCAATCACCGCGCCTAAGCTACTGGCGACCAATAACAACTGTGCATCGATAGTTCCAGTTTGGGCTTTCACTACCCCAATAAACTCATCTAAGTCGCGTACCAACTGGGCGAAGTTTTCGGCATCGTCTCGCTCTCCCCCTGAGCGGCCATTGCCTCGGGCATCCCATGCAAACACCTGATAACCTGCTTGTACAAAGGCGTGAGCTAATTCGGTCAATCGTCCTGAATGCTCATGTCCACGGTGCAGCAAAACAACAATTTTTTCCTTTTCGGCATTGGCTTTGATGTCATCGATTGATTTGCCAAGCCAGTAACGGTAAAACATAGCAGTGCCATCATAACTGTTAAAACAGTTAATGGTTTCTTCGATTTTAGTGGCAGTTTTCATAGCATTCTCTAAAGTGTATGTGATTAAAAGGCGTTGTACTGCTTCTTGGTGTTGCTGGTGCCAATACTGTGTAGCAATAAATTGTAAGCGATTAATTATAGTTTTTATCAGCAGTAGCTGATTGGCTAAAAAGATATAGCGGGCATACGGTAGCAAAGAAAAGCCAGCCGCTGTTAGGACACCGATTACCCCGAGTTCAAACGCTCTATCACTTTTACCTAAAGGGCCTTGATTAGCCCGTTGGTTAACCATCTGCTGACTTACAATCGCTATAATCTCTGTGGTAAGAGTTAGTCGTTGTACACTTTGCAAGGCAGTTCGGTGCTGCCTTAGATGTGGCGATAAGCTGGCTATTAAAACTCGGTCAGAAACGATATCTCCCACTTCATTTAGCCATACGCCTAAGGTTGATGCTTGACCATGTTCCTTTGCCATCATTCCATCAATGGCATTCATGGCCATTCGTATAAACAGACTGATAGGCAGACTGTACCAAAGTGCTGGCGTCTTATCCGCTTGGTAGGCAATGACATAGGCAGTTGCCCCGCTAAGAGCAATAGCTGATACTGTCACTTGATTGGCAGTAAAGCCTTGTTTGGCTAATTCATCACTGATAGGACGTAATTGGTTTTGAAACTGGCTTTTAAGTTGATAAATAGACATGCAAGGCAATTTTAACAAAATTAAGTTTAATGATTGTGCTAGGGCGTGTCCTCAATTTAACTTAGCATGAATAATATAGCAAGCCAAGTAAAGCATCGATTTAAAATTACGAGCTAATTTCTCATAGCGAGT
>CALJUC010000128.1 GCA_937975585.1 uncultured Moraxella sp.
AGCGCTGTAAGACAGCCAAACGTACGCCCACGTATATCAATCTAATAAAAACTGTACCAACTCGCCAAATGTATCAAATGCATGAGTTGGGTGGCAGTCGCGGATATCTTGGCCATAGTTGTAGCCATACGACAAGCCAAGCGTATCCATACCCGCATTTTGCCCGGCCAAGATATCGTTTTTGGAATCGCCAATCATATAACTTTGGCTAGGCGATACATTGAGTGTTTGGCATACCATTAATAATGGGGACGGGTCCGGCTTTTTCACAGGCAGACTATCACCGCCGAGTACCATTTCGAACAATCCTTGCCAGCCCATCACTTCTATAATCTTTGGCACAAATTCATAGGGCTTGTTGGTCACGATAGCCAGTGTATAGCCTGCTTGTTTAAGCTGGGCTAGACCGTCACTGACATCGGGATAGGCTTTCGTCTGTTCGCAGACATGCTCACGATAATGCGTAAAAAATGTATCTAATGCCTGAGCGTTTAAGGTCGGGGATAAGTTTGGGTCGATTTGGGTATCGCCAGACAAGGCTCGCTCCATCAGCATTTTGGCACCATTTCCCACCCAGTGCCGAATGGTATCTTCATCAAATGTTGCGCGACCTAAGTCTTGTAGCGCCAAATTAACAGCAGTGGCCAAATCAGGCACGCTATCTACCAAAGTACCATCGAGATCAAATATCAATACTGTTTTGTCCGCCTGCATCACGCCCGCCTAATGTCATTAAAAAATTTGTTAAGACTTGAGTGTAACAGAGCGGACAGAGACTGCCAAGATAAGATAGGTTGCGTAAAGTATCAACATTACCAAACGGCATAATTGGCTGATATCACTAGCTCACCTAATTGGCAAGCATAAAAAATGGCCTATCCTAAGATAGACCTTTTTTAGCATTTTTTAGCGCAATTTTTAACGTATTTTTTAGAAAAGATACATTGATAATAGGGTTAAGATAACATCAATCCACCTAACCCATACACCTATTAACCGTCATTATTTAACCGCCATTATTCATTTTCAAAACGGTCAGGCGTTTGGTTATCGCGCGCATCGTCAATTGATTCCTCATTCGCCTTGGCTAAGGTTTTTTCAAGATTTGGGTAGCGAACATCTTCACCGGTAATACAATACACCAACTGCTCAGCAATGTTGCTAATATGCGCACTAATACGCTCTAACGAACGTAATACCCATAGTACATCAATTACCTTAGACACATAGCGGCCATCTTCCATGATATAGGTCATCATGGCACGTGACGATGACTTGTACATGGTATCAATTTCGTCATCTAGTTCAATCACCTTATAGGCCAACTGGTTATCGAACTTGGCAAAGGCTTCTAGGGCATTTTTTAGCATCTCTTGAACGACTTTCGCCATTTGGTGTGCTTCATGGTAGCCAAGTGGTGCTTGCTGTCCATCACGGTGCGCACGACGTGCCATCTTAGCGATTTTTTTGCTTTCATCACCGATACGTTCAATATCGGTGGAAGATTTGCTGACAGACATAATAAGGCGCAAATCACTCGCGGCTGGTTGGCGTTTGACCAAGATTTTGACCACCATATCATCAAGCTCTTTTTCAGCTAGATTGATTTTACGGTCATTCTCAATGACTTTATCCGCTAACTCACCGTTGGTTTCAACCAATGACTGAATAGCTTCACTGAGGTTTTGCTCTGCCATACCACCCATTTTTGCAAAGTGGGTCACCAAATTTTGCAAATCCAAATTATAGTTTTTTGATAGATGTTCACCAAGCAGGCTCATAGGTTCCCCCTAATACTTAAAAGACTAATAAATATACTTAACTTAGCGCATTATCATAACCCAATATTACGACAGATTGATGAAATTCACGACTGTGTACCATTTTTTATTGACTGTCATTAAACATTAACACAAGCGTCACATTATTGACATTTTGTTACATTAGACTTGCCGCATCTTGCAACCTGTCTACGATGACGCTGTTATATGCGCTCTATTCAGTTTGTCAAAAGCTTTATTTAACAATAAACCAAACAATTCCCCTTTTTCCCGAGGATCTCAGCATGAAATTGACGCATTTATTGATGAGCGTTGCCTTAGCCACTGTTGGTTCATCAGCCGTTGCAGCGAACGTCACTGGTGCAGGCGCAACATTCCCACAACCTGTTTATTCAAAATGGGCAAGCGAATACCAACGCGCAACCGGTAACCAAATCAATTACCAAGGTATCGGTTCTTCAGGCGGTATCAAACAAATCCAAGCCAAAACCGTTGATTTTGGTGCGACCGATTCACCAATGACCCCAGCTGAGCTAAATCAAAGCGGCTTGGTACAGTTCCCAACCGTTATCGGTGGTGTCGTGCCAGTTGTGAACATCGCAGGTATTGACCCAGGCCAATTAAAACTATCTGGCCCAGTATTGGCTGACATCTACATGGGTAAAATCACCACTTGGAACGATGCGCGTATCAAAGCATTAAACCCAAGCCTAAACCTACCAGCGGCCAAAATCACCACCATTAACCGTTCAGACGGTTCAGGTACCACGCACATTTTCACTAACTACTTAAGCCAAGTATCAAGCGACTGGAAATCAAAAGTTGGCGCAGAAAAAACCGTTAAATGGCCAAACTCAGCCGCTAGCGTGGGTGGTAAAGGTAACGAAGGCGTATCAAGCAACGTACAACGTGTTGCTAACTCAATCGGTTATGTTGAGTATGCCTATGCAAAACAAAACAAATTGGCTCACACCCAATTGTTAAACCGCGCGGGTAAATACGTTCAACCAGACGATTCAACCTTTGCAGCAGCGGGTAACATCAACTGGGCAAAATACCCAGGCTTTGCGGTTACTATTACCAATATGCCAGCCGCTAACGCATGGCCAATCTCAGCAGCGACTTTCATCCTAGTACCACGTAATGGTGGCGCGAAGGCTCAAGAAGCGTTGAAATTCTTTAACTGGGCATTGACCAACGGTGACGCATCAGCACGCGCACTAGACTACGTCCCACTACCAGCGACGACCAAAGCCGCTGTACGTAACGAGTGGAAAAAAGTGAAATAAGTAACCCTTATCTAACGAAAAAACCTCGCTAATAGTTAGTGAGGTTTTTTTATGCCTATCATATTTTTTAGTCAAAGAAATTTATTTTAAGACAAGGAAAGCGAGCGCAGATAGTACAATTAGTACAGCAAGCGAGCTTGACGTAGTATTAAAATGAATTTACAAGACTATATCACTGTAACAGACTATCAATCACTCGCACCGTATTGGCGGATAGATTGCCACTGGCTTTTTGCAAATCGACATAAGCATTGAGATAATCAAAATAAGCGCTAATCAAGTCACGGCGCGCCGCATAATATTGGCGCTCGGCCAGTAATGTATCGACCATCGAACGCACGCCCAAGTCATAACCAACCTTTGAGGCTTGCGCGACTTTGGCATTGGCTTCTACGGCCGTTTGCTGTGCCTTAATGGTGGCCTTTTGTCCGACCAAGTTTAGGTAGGCCTGACTGGCTTGGGTCATCGCTACTTGATAAACATATGCCAGACGGCTTTGACTGGCCTGTGCTTGTAATCGTCCTTGGTCAAGGCCTGCACTGGTACGTCCACCCGTATATAACGGCCAATCCATTTCAATACCGATACTGTAGTTGGTGCCGTCTGCATAAGTCGGGCCATTATTGGTATTGGTTTGCCAACCGACATTGCCCACCAAGTCCACTTTTGGATACAGATTAGCTTTGAGAAAGTCCACTTGCTTATTGGCAATGGCCAGATTGGTTTGGGCGAGCTGAACATCGATATTGTTTGTTTGGGCTTGCGTCAGCCAACTTTCGATACTACTGGCCGCCACCAGTTCGGTGTTGATCGGCTGTTTTAGCTGATCAAGGTCGTTAATAGGCTGTCCGGTCAAAAGCGATAGTTGCTGCTTGGCGGTCAGGATGGCGACGTCGTTATTGGCGATTAATGCCACGACACTTTCAAGACGTGCCCGCGTCTCTTCAGTATCCACGCGCGCCACCACGCCTTCGGCGAGCCTTGCCTGCATCATGGTATCCTGCGCCTTAATCGCCGTATATTCCGCATTGAGGCTTTCGGTCACGGCTTCAGCACGCAGTACATTAAGATAAGCTTTGATGATTTGTTCGGTCAGCTGTTGAGATTGTTGCTGAAGTTGTAAGCGACTGGCTTGATCGGCGAGTACAGCTTTTTCATAAGTTGCCCATTTATCGGCCCGATACAGCGCTTGGCGAAACCCGATACCCACTTGGCCGCTGCCATTGCCCACATCCGGTATATTGTCATCACTGGGATAAAAGTGACTGCGTTTGAGGCTACCTTGGACACCCACTTGTGGCAACATATCACCGTAGGCCAACTGGGTGTTTTTTTGGTTGGCAAGGTACTCGTATTGTTGGGCTGACCAATTGCCATTTTTTTGCTGGGCAGATTGGTAAAGCGTCCATAAGTCATTGGCCAATATAGGACTGCTAACGCCCGTACAAAGTGCCGCCAACAGCCAACGGTTGGTCATTGCTTTAACTAAAGGTAACTGGGTGAGTCGCTTGAAATATAGGTTCATAGCTATTCATTTGCCGCTAAATAATGCCTTATCATAGCGGTTATTCAACAAAAAATCATTGTCTTATCTTAGCCTTATCTGTCTAGATAGCTCACAACGCCATAACGGCTTCATCATAAATTCTACTAGGTTAATGCCAGGCTTTTTGTTAAGATGGTCATAATTTGACTCGGGGTGCTAAACGCGTAGATTTGGCTGAGAAATACCCGTCGAACCTGATGCGGTCAACACCGTCGTAGGGAAGTCGTCTAAGCTTGCGCTATATCTTTGCCCAATGCCCATCGAGTCCAAGAATAATCCCAATAAAAAGGACTCACTATGAACGAATTAAAAACCCCTGCCCACCGCGAGCCGACCGACGAGCGCTACGAAGAAGAAGCGCGTGACCTTACTCGCGCCTTGCCTGCTTCACGCAAAGTCTATATCGAAGGCTCACGCCCAGACATCCAAGTCCCGATGCGCGAAATCACCTTGACCGACACCCCAGTGGGTGGTTTTGGCAAAGCCGAAGGCGAAAAAAATCCACCGTTCTATGTCTATGACACATCAGGCGTCTATACCGACCCAAATGTCGAAATCGACTTGACCAAAGGCTTGCCAAAACTGCGCGAAAACTGGATTAAAGAGCGTGGCGATACCGAGCAGCTAACCAAACTATCAAGCCAATACGGCAACGAACGCGCTAACGATATCGCCACAGCTGCATTGCGCTTTGGTCATATCGACAAGCCACGCCGTGCGCTACCGGGTAAAAATGTCACCCAAATGCACTACGCTAAACAAGGCATCATCACCCCTGAAATGGAATATATCGCCATTCGTGAAACCCAGCGTCAGCACGAATTGACCGATATGCGTCAACACAGTGGCGAAAGCTTTGGTGCTAATACCCCAAAAATCATCACCCCTGAATTTGTCCGTGCCGAAGTGGCTGCAGGTCGTGCGATTATCCCGAACAACATCAATCACCCAGAATCTGAGCCGATGATTATCGGTCGTAACTTCTTGGTCAAGATTAACGCCAATATCGGTAACTCAGCTTTGGGTTCAAGCATCGACGAAGAAGTTGCCAAAATGACATGGGCAACGCGTTGGGGTGCGGACACCATCATGGACTTATCAACCGGTAAGCACATCCATGAAACCCGCGAATGGATTATCCGTAACTCACCAGTGCCAATCGGTACCGTGCCAATTTACCAAGCGTTAGAAAAAGTGAATGGCGTGGCCGAAGACTTAACATGGGAAATTTTTAAAGACACCCTGATTGAGCAGGCCGAACAAGGCGTGGACTACTTTACCATTCACGCGGGCGTATTATTGCGTTATGTCCCAGTGACCGCGAATCGCTTAACCGGCATCGTGTCACGTGGTGGCTCAATCATGGCGCAGTGGTGTCTAGCGCATCACAAAGAAAACTTCTTGTACACCCATTTTGAAGAAATCTGCGAGATTATGAAAGCCTATGACGTTGCCTTTAGTTTAGGCGATGGCTTACGCCCAGGCTGTCTACAAGATGCCAATGACGATGCCCAATTTGGTGAATTACGCACCTTAGGCGAGCTGACCCAAGTCGCATGGAAACATGACGTACAGGTCATGATTGAAGGCCCGGGTCACGTTGCCATGAACCGCATCAAAGAAAACATGGACTTACAGCTTGACGTGTGCCACGAAGCGCCATTCTATACCCTTGGCCCATTGACCACGGATATTGCACCGGGCTATGACCATATCACCTCAGCGATTGGCGCGGCCATGATTGGCTGGTACGGCACAGCCATGCTTTGCTACGTCACACCAAAAGAGCATCTTGGCCTACCTAACAAAAAAGACGTCAAAGACGGTATCATCACCTACAAGATCGCAGCGCATGCGGCTGACCTTGCAAAAGGCCATCCCGGTGCACAAGCACGTGACAATGCCCTATCAAAAGCGCGTTTTGAATTCCGTTGGGATGACCAGTTTAATCTAGCATTAGACCCTGATACCGCACGTGAGTTCCACGATGAAACCTTGCCAAAAGAAGCGCACAAATCAGCGCATTTCTGCTCAATGTGTGGGCCTAAGTTCTGCTCAATGAAAATCACCCAAAACGTGCGTGAATATGCGGCAGGTTTGGGCTATGGTGCGGATAACGTTACCCCATCAACCGGTGATTTGTCGGATAAAGACCATGCGATTAAACAAGTCGAAACTGAATTGGTCGGTAAAGTCGGTGAAGCCACACCAGAAGAAGTCCGCCAAGGTATGGAACAGATGAAACAAAAATTCCATGAGGAAGGCAAAGAACTGTATAAGACGGTTTAACTAGCTTTATTCATAAAAAAAACAGGGTTTACGCTAAACCCTGTTTTTTTTATTTCTAATTTAATAGTGATAGTGGGCGTTGAACCCGCGTCTGCTATTATTTTAAATCAGTCTTTTAACCCAAGCACATCCTGCATGTCAAACTGGCCGGTTTGTTGACCTTTGACCCAAACAGCTGCACGTACTGCACCGGCAGCAAAGGTCATACGTTCACGCGCTTTGTGGGTGATTTCCACGATTTCACCATCAGCGATAAACATCACCGTATGGTCGCCAACGATTTCGCCACCACGAATCGCATGGATACCGATACTACCTTTTTCGCGCGCACCAGTTTGCCCTTCACGACCATAGACGGCAACGTCTTTTAGGTTTTGACCACGCGCATTGGCAGCCGCTTCCGCCATCATGTATGCAGTACCCGATGGGGCATCAATTTTGTGTTTATGGTGCGCTTCGATGACTTCGATATCCGCGGTATCACCAAAGGCTTTAGCCGCCATTTCGATAAGTTTTAGGCTCAAATTCACGCCCGTGGAGTAATTACCGGCATATACGATAGCGATTTTTTTGGTGGCTTCTTGGAACACCGCGTTTTGCTTATCATTTAAGCCTGTGGTACCGATGACCATATTCACGCCATGTTCAGCACATAGTTTGATGTTGTTCACCGTTGACTCTGGCAAGCTAAAATCAATCAACACATCGATATCATTAACCACTTGGCTTAAATCATCGACCAAGGCCACATCAGCTTTATCAATATTGACCAACTCACCGGCATCGACACCAACCAAGCTTGAGCCTTTTCGCTCAATCGCTGCAGCAAGCTTGGTTTCTGGGTTTTGTGCCACGGCTTGAATCAACATACGGCCCATACGGCCACCGGCACCAATCACACCTACTTTTATCATCATTATTCCTTATTGCACTAAAATCATTGGTTTATTCAATTCAAAATCTCTGCTGTTGATTGTAACCAAATTCCGCCGGTTAAAAAACCATTGCCCTGACAAAATAAGCAAATAAAAACGTATAAATAAAAAACCCTTATCTCAATCACGGATAAGGGTTTTGCTTTACCAATAGGGCTCAATGACAAAAGGTTTCACGTGAAACCTTTTTGACTAGCTCATTATCTTAGTCGAATAAGTCTTTGACATCTTCTTTTAGCTTATCAAAGAATGATTTTTTATGCGGTGAATGCTGATGACCACCGGTTGATTCTTGTAGCTGGCGCAGCAAGTCTTTTTGTTGATTATTCAAGTTAGTTGGGGTTTCGACAATCACACGGCATAGCAAATCACCTTTCATGGTGGTACGGACTGGGGTCACGCCCTTGCCTTTGATACGGAATACTTTGTGGCTTTGGGTACCTTCAGGGATACGCAGATTGACACGACCATCTAACGTTGGCACTTCGACTTCGCGGCCTAATGCAGCATCGGCAAAGCTAATAGGAATATCCATCAACAAATCCGCACCATCACGGGTAAAGATTGCGTGTTTTTGGACTTGGATTTCAACGTACAAGTCACCGCTTTCGCCACCTTGTACCGCTTCGCCTTCACCGCTTAGACGCACGCGATCGCCATTGTCGACACCGGCAGGAATCGTGACTTCCAAGGTGCGCGATTTTTCTTCGATACCGCTACCATGACAGACATCACAAGGCTCAGTGATTTCTTTACCACTACCATGACAGGTTGGACAGGTTTGCTGTACCGCAAAGAAACCTTGCTGCATACGTACCACACCGACACCACCACAGGTATGACAAGTTGTAATCGCTTTTGGGTCTTTGGCACCCGTGCCATCACAAGTTTCACAAGGTGTTGGTGCCGTAAAGGTAATTTCTTTTTTTACGCCATTGACCGCTTCTTCTAGGGTCAAGTCAAGCATATAACGCAGGTCAGAGCCACGACGTTGACGGCTGCCCCCACGACCACCACCGAAGATATCGCCAAAGATGTCTTGGAAGCCACCGGCAGAACGGCCACCGCCCATACCACCAAAGATATCGCCAAAGATGTCTTGGAAGTTTGCGCCACCAAAGCCACCACCGCCCATGCCATTTTCGAAGGCTGCATGACCCATACGGTCATAAGCCGAGCGTTTTTGCTCATCGCTCAAGACTTCATATGCCATCGAGGCTTCTTTGAATTTTTCTTCGGCTTGCGGGTCATCAGGGTTACGGTCAGGGTGGTACTTCATCGCCAATTTACGATAGGCGCGTTTGATTTCTTGCTCGCTCGCGCTCTTATCCACACCCAATACTTCATAAAAATCGCGTTTTGACATCTTAACTCCTCTGGCAGCCGACAAAAAGTTTCACGTGAAACAATTCACCCCGATAGTTTAGCTTGATTAAATACGTAACCAATACTTACCTAAAATCAGGGCAGCGCTATATATGCGTTAGAAAAAAAAGGTAAAATTTTCTGTGATAATGGTGGTACACTGCGGATTTATCAAGCATTAATGTTGTGAATAAAATAACAATAAGCGAAATATTGTATGAAAAAATTTTTAACTTTAATAATTGTCGTGGTTGTCCTATTGGCCGTTTGGGTCATTGGATCACCGTATTGGACGCTGTATCAGTTAAAGCAAGCCTATGATGCCAAAGACACCGCCACCATTAATGACTATGTTGACTATCCGCGTGTACGGCAAGATATCAAGGCGCAGCTCTCCCCTATCATCGTAGAAAAAGCGACACGCATTACCCAATCTCCGATTTTACAAGCGCTTAATATCCAAATGGATGGAACCGCGATGGTTGACAAACTGGTCAATCAAGCCGTCGATAACACCATTACCCCGGATGGGGTCACCAACTTAATCACCGAGCAAACAGCCCCCGACCACAACGCGCAGTTGTTGGCCGGGTTAATGGTCGTTGCGATGGGTAAGCTCAATATCCTTGACTTGATTAGCGCAAATAATCAAACCGAGTTACAACAAAAAATTCGCCAGCAACTACTTGCCTCGACCAATCAGACCGCTACCAACAGTGAGCCTAAAGCAAACTATTGTGGCTTTAACTGTTTTAAAGTGGATGGGCAAGTGCGCGGTTATCCGCTGACAGTGACATTAGAGCGCCAAGGTCTTACTAACTGGCAAATCGTTGGCGTCAAACTCCCACTCAATCAATAACGGTTTTTAACTAGGTATCAAAACTGGTCAATTTCCGCTTGGGTCAAGAAACGGCTTTCGCCTTTTTCCAAGCCATCAAGGGTAATGCTACCAATACTAGCGCGATGTAGTTCGACCACTTTATTGCCAAAATACGCCATCATACGTTTGACTTGGTGGTATTTACCTTCGGTCAAAATCAATGTGGCATGGGTATCATCTTGAAAGCTTAATTCTGCCGGTTTAGTCTTGTCATATTCGCCTTCGAGCATCACACCTTTTTCTAATTCTTTAATCGCAAAGGCTTGTTGTTCCTCACTCATCGGGTCAGCAAGTGTCAACTCATAGGTCTTAGCGACATGATGTTTTGGACTGGTAACGCGATGCAAAAACTGACCATCATCACTCAAAATCAAGGCGCCTGTGGTATCCACATCCAGACGACCCGCGATACGCAGACTACCCAACTCCGGCACATCAATCAAATCGGTCACAATAGGATACTCTTTGGGCTTTAGCGTACTTTCAAAGCCTTCAGGTTTGTATAGCAATAGATAGCGATTGCCCGCTGCGACCGATAGCGGCTCGCCTACCCATTCGATATCGTCATTAAATTCATCGACATGGCGGCTTGAGTCTTTGACGACTTCACCATTCACGGTCACCTCGCCCGCATGCAAGATTTTTTTGCAATCTTTACGCGATAATTCAGTGGCTTTACTCAAAAATTTATCTAAACGCATGGTTTTTTGTTATCCTAACAATAATTTTGCCCATTGTAACACAGATTTTAGTATGACTTATCACACCTTAACCGCACCCTGTCAGGCTCAAATTGAGATAAAAAAAAGTGAGTTTCTCGGCTTTGCTTATCCGATTACGGATCGTGAACAATTGATGTTTCACGTGGAACAGCTGAGGACGCAATACCCTGATGCTCGGCATATTTGCTATGGCTATATCATCGGTGACCCTAACAATACCACCAGTGCGGGTTTTGATGATGACGGTGAACCGGGCGGTACAGCAGGCAAACCCATTCTTAATGTCCTACAGCACAAGGCGATTGGTAACTGCGCCATTCTTGTGGTACGTTACTTTGGTGGAATTAAGCTCGGTGCCGGTGGTTTAACCCGGGCTTATAGTGGTACTGCGCAAGCCGTGGTCGATAACATGACGTTGGCAGAATTTGTCCCAATGACCCAAATTGATGTTGAAACCGACTTTGCCAATGAATCCTTTGTGCGTCATCAAGTCAATAGCATCCAAGGTAATGTATTGTCGACTGAGTATGACAAACAAGTAAAACTGACCATTTCGTTGGCTGAAAATTCACTGGCTGAATTTAAAGAAAAATTGGGTTTTTATGGCAAGATTTTGCCAAATGATCAGACCAATTAGGCTATCGATATCCCGACTCTATGAGTCATTGTTAACACGCGCTATCATGTTAATTACTTGGTTTTCTGTTATCATCAGCTTATAAATTTTGCCTATCTATTATTGATAAATCCATTATGACAACCACACGCCCACCATTGTCGCTCACGCCATTTCGCACCCCGTTTTTTTTAAGTAATCCCCACGTCCAGACGATTTTACCTAAGTTTATCAAACAGCCCTACCCCAACTATCAACGAGAATTGCTTTTAGACAGCACCGGACTTACCCAAGTCGGTTATGACTTCGTTTACCCCAATGGTAAGCCTAACCCAGATAAGCCGCTGGCATTGATGTTTCACGGTCTGGAAGGCAGTAGTGACAGCCATTACGCGATTGCCTTTGCGAATATGGCTAGTAAGCATGGGTGGGATGCGGTCATCGTGCATTATCGGGGTTGTGGTGGTGTGCCAAATACAGCCTACCCCGATTATAATGCCGGTGATACGCTAGAGGCGCAGCATGTGTTCACTTTACTCAAGCAGCGCTACCATACGATTTTCGCGACCGGGGTGTCATTAGGCGGTAATATGCTCGCACGCTATATGGGTGAGCAAGGCGATAATGCGCTATGTGAGGCAGCCGTGGTGGTATCGGCGCCCGTGGATTTGGCTACGTCTGCACAGGCGATGCATCGCTTTGTGGCAAAACGTATTTACACACCTTATCTACTTAAGCCTTTATTGGCAAAAGCCTTTGCCAAGGTCGAAGACCCAGCGTTGGTTGATGCCTTAAAAAACATCAAAACCATTGACCAATTTGATGATTTGTACACCGCGCCGCGCCATGGTTATGGCACAGGACAGGGTTATTACACTCGGGCCTCAGCCTTGCCGCTATTAAAGAATATTGCCAAGCCAACCTTGGTAATCACGGCAACGGATGACCCATTTTTGGGCATTTTGGCGACTGCCGCAGATATTTCACCACGAGTACAACTCCTATACAGCGACCACGGTGGGCATGTGGGCTTTGTCCAGTTGCAGCGTCGCAAACTTCATCTTAACTGGCTACCGACCACCACGTTTAAATTCTTTGATGCCTTACTGGCAGAGCAAGCATAATAGCTTGGATAAAAAAAGCCCCAGTAACATGACTGGGGCTTTTTTGTGGCTGATGGATATTGTCGATATTACAATACGCCGTAGTTAACCATGGCTTTGGCAATCTTTTCAAAGCCAGCGACGTTTGCGCCTTTTTTGTA
Organism: uncultured Moraxella sp.; assembly: GCA_937975585.1. Lineage (GTDB taxonomy): Bacteria > Pseudomonadota > Gammaproteobacteria > Pseudomonadales > Moraxellaceae > Faucicola. Next base: position 12,688 of record CALJUC010000128.1, read on the forward strand.
GTCAACGCTACCATCCGCTTGTTTACCGTGGGCAAAGCAATCATCATGGATGTTTTTCATGATGTTTTTTAGCTGGTCGTCTAGCACTTCAAAGGTTGAGTATTGCCGAACTGAGTTTTGTGACATTTCCAAACCAGAAACGGCAACACCACCCGCGTTTGATGCTTTACCTGGCGCATAGACCACGCCATTTTTTTGGAATACGGCAATCGCATCAGCGTCGCTTGGCATGTTGGCGCCTTCAGCAACGTATTTAACGCCATTGTTTACCAAGTTTTGTGCGTCTTGACCGTTGATTTCGTTTTGGGTCGCACATGGTAAGGCGATATCCGCTTTGATATGCCATGGACGGCTACCTTCTAACCACTCTGCACCTTCAGCGGTAAAGTCTTGTAGACGTTTGCCTTGGTCTTTGTAGGTTTTTAACTCTTCGATTTGGTCTAAGTTAAAGCCGTGTTTAAGGTATAAGGTACCTTTTGAATCTGATAGCGTTAACACGTGTGCGCCCAATTCGATACATTTTTGTGCAGCATGTAGCGATACGTTACCGGCACCTGAAACCAATACGGTTTTTGCCATTAAACGATCGTGACGCGCGTCAAGCATGTTTTTCAAGAAGTAAACTAGACCAAAACCTGTTGCTTCGGTACGAATCAAGCTACCACCTTGGCCCACAGTTTTACCGGTTAATACACCTGTAAATTCGCGGTTTAGGTTTTTGTACATCGCAAACATGTAGTTGATTTCGCGACCACCAACACCGATATCACCGGCTGGTACGTCCATATCGGCACCAATGTAAGGGCTTAATTCACGCATAAATGCGTAGCAGAAACGACGGATTTCAGCGTCAGATTTGCCTTTAGGGTCGAAGTCTGAACCACCTTTAGCGCCACCCATTGGTAGGCCAGTTAAGGCGTTTTTAAAGATTTGTTCAAAGCCTAAGAATTTTAGTACTGAAAGGTTAACGCTTGGATGGAAGCGAAGGCCGCCTTTATAAGGGCCTAATGCATTGTTGAACTGTACACGCCAACCGCGGTTGACTTGGACGTTGCCTTTATCATCTTCCCAGTTAATACGGAATTGGAAAACACGGTCAGGATTGGTTAAACGGTCGAATAAGTTGAGATGTTGATAGATGGTTGATTCGTCATATAAGGCTTCAATATCTTCCCAGAATTCTTCTACCGCTTGGATAAACTCTGGTTCGTTGCTATGACGCTGCTTTAAGGTAGTCAGTAATTCACTGCTTTTCATAAATCTCCCTTAATAGAAGTTGGTGCATGAAAATTGCACATAGGCACTACTTTGGTGACTATATCTTAAATTATCACCAAAGTGGAGCTATGTAAATTTATTTTTTCTCTTATGGTGCATTCCATATCGTTATAAATCACTAAATTGGTTAATTTATCGCTTTTATGTTAGTGGGCGGATTTAATAGCTGACAAAGATAGGTTTGTCATTTAAAATTATTCAACTTTTTTAGCAACATACAGATGCGTTAAGTGTTTAATTACAATGGCGTATCAAACCTTAAGGCAAAACTATGCATATTCATATTCTCGGTATTTGTGGCACTTTTATGGGCTCATTGGCATTACTGGCGCGTGACTTGGGTCATACGGTCACCGGTTCGGATGCCAATGTGTATCCACCCATGTCGACACAGCTCGAGAATGCCGGTATTATCATCATGCAAGGCTACGCGGCTAACCATTTGCAACCCGCACCGGACTTGGTGATTGTCGGTAATGCGATGAAACGCGGTATTGAGGCCGTGGAGTATATGCTTAACGCGCGCATTCCTTATATTTCAGGGCCGCAGTTTTTGGCAGAACAAGTGCTACAGTATCGCCATGTGTTAGCCGTTGCCGGTACACACGGTAAAACCACTACCACAACGATGCTTGCCTGGATTTTGCAATATGCCGGTATTGATACCGGGTTTTTGATTGGCGGTGTGCCATTGGTCGATACCGAAGATGCGCGCTTAAAAAATGCCTTTGCCCATAGTAGTTACCTAGGTAGCAATACCTCGGCAGACCAAGAAGGGTACTTTGTCATTGAAGCGGATGAATATGATTCGGCATTCTTTGATAAGCGCTCTAAATTCGTCCACTACCGCCCGACTACTGCCATTTTGAACAACCTTGAATACGACCATGCCGATATTTTCCCTGATTTGGCAGCGATTCAGACCCAGTTTCATCATATGATTCGCATGATTCCGTCTAACGGCCAAATTATTATGCCGGCTAATACCGAAAGCCTTGAGCACACCTTACAAAAAGGTGTGTGGACACCGGTTTGGCGTACCGCATTAACGGATGACTTACCCACTGATGGTAAAGATGCAGAATGGCAAGCCGAATTGGTGAGTGCCGATGGCAGTGTGTTCCACGTGAAACACGAAGGTAAAAAAGGCAACGAACAAGCCACCGTCACATGGACGATGAGTGGCCGCCATAGCGTTTATAATGGCTTAGTAGCCATTGCGGCAGCTTATAATGTTGGCGTATCCGTCGAAAAGGCTTGTGAAGCGCTTTCGAACTTTGCCGGTATCAAACGCCGTATGGAATTGGTGGGTACTATCGCTAAAGCCAATGGCAATATCGAGGTGTATGATGACTTTGCGCATCACCCAACTGCCATTGAAACCACGTTGGATGGGGCGAAAAAACGCTTTGGTGGCCGTAAGATTTGGGCTATCATTGAACCACGTAGTAACACCATGAAACTGGGTACACATCAGTCATTACTTGCCCCGTCTGCAAGCATCGCTGATGAAGTGATTTGGTACCAACCGGCTAATCTTGACTGGTCAATAGCCAATGCAATCGGTAATGCTGAGAATCAGCAAGTCATGCAAAGCACGGATGATATTATCCGTTATGTGACTGACAATGTCGGTCAAGATGATGCCATTATCATCATGTCAAATGGTGGGTTTGAAGGTATTCATCCACGCTTGGTGGCAGCATTACAACACCAATCTTAATCGTACAATAACAAGAAAAAAGGGACTATTATGTTAGCTCGGGTTATCTTTAATCAAAAAGGCGGTGTTGGTAAATCCAGTATTGCGGTTAATTTGGCGGCACTCAGCGCCAATGCCGGTTTACGTACCTTATTGATTGATTTGGATAGTCAGGGTAACGCAAGCCAATACCTGTTGGGTGATAGCGCAATTGCTGACCAAAACACCCCTGTGCTTGAGCCAAACATTGAGACCTTTTTTGCCCAAACCTTGCAAACCGCACCGAATATGTTTGCATTTCCATTTGGCGGTGCAAGTATCACCAGTGAAGTCAACTTGCCAGATTGCATCCATGCCACAAACTTTGACAATCTGTATGTGATTCCGTCAAGCCCTGGACTTGGTAATATCTTGCACCAGCTTGAAAGCAAACATAAGATTTATAAATTAAGCGATGGCTTAAAACGCCTAGCCCATGATTTTGACCGCGTCTATATTGATACACCACCCGCCTTTAACTTTTTTAGCTTATCAGCGTTAATCGCAGCCGACCGTGTGATTGTACCGTTCGACTGTGATGTGTTCTCAAAACGCGCTTTACAGAGTTTGGTTCATAATGTGTTAGAAACTCGCCAAGACCACAATCCAGACTTGGGTATTGAAGGCATTGTGGTGAATCAATTTGACCCACGCGCTAACTTGCCACGTGAAGTGGTGCAATCGCTGGCCGATGAGGGTTACCCGATTTTTGAGTCCAAACTAAGCCCTTCAGTGATTATGAAAAAATCACATGAGCAAAATCTGCCATTGGTGTACTTAGACCCTAATCATAAACTTAGTCAGCAGTTTTTAGCATTGTTTGAGCAACTTGAACAAGCATAACTCACGTATCAACGCTAGCCAACTGTCACAGATTGATAACAACCGAGTGTGTAACTGACATAGTTTTACATAGGACATAAAACCTCGCTAATTGACTACATAGCTTTTACACACCTTACAATCCAACATTATTTTTCATTTGGTAAACCTTTTACAATGGATTCAACAGCGGGTGCACTGGTTCGGCTAAATTTTTATATAGCAAACCAAGATTATAAAATAGATAGCACTCGATCTTATAACCACAACAAAATAATAAGGATTGCAAAATGAGCTTTATTTATATGATTATCATGGGTCTTATCGTTGGTGTTATTGCACGATTTATTAAACCAGGTAGTGATGCGATGGGATGGATTCTAACCATTGTACTGGGTATTGTTGGTGCATTGGTAGGTGGTTTTCTAGCTGGTATGTTAGGCTTAGACGCTAGTGGCGGCTTTACTGGGCTAATCTTCTCGGTTATCGGTGCTATTGTGGTCTTATTTGTGTATGAATTGGTAACTGGTAAACGTCGAATTGGTCACTAATTATTCTTAAACAAAAAAAAGAACTCAAGTTTGAGTTCTTTTTTTTGTTTTTACAACTTATAAAACGTTTCACGTGAAACACATATCAATAACATTATAGCGGTTTCACATGGGTTTCGATTTGTTGCCTGACCAAATTCGCATCATTGGTAAGTTCCACGACTTGCTGTGGCAAGCTTTCAATTCCTTGGGTATTAGCCGGACGTGGAATACCAACCGTACCTACCGCTTCAGTGATGGTTTCACTAAATTTTGCCGGTAAAGCGGTTTCGGCACAGACGATGGTTTCACCAGGATTACGTACTTCACGTGCTACTTTCACGCCATCAGCGGTATGTGGGTCAATCAACTCATCATCTTCTGCATACACTTGCTTAATGGTCGCAATACGATCCGCATGGGTCGATTTGCCTGAGGTAAAGCCGTATTTGCCGCTCACATCACCCAATAGATTCGACAAATCAAAGCCTTTACCGCTATTTACATCCGCCCATAACTGTTGAATAGTTTCGCCATTTTTGCCTTCTAACAGATAAATAAAACGTTCAAAGTTTGACGCTTTTGAGATATCCATCGATGGACTAGAGGTTACATAGGTTTTGTCGGCGGTACGTGGGCTATATTTACCGGTTTGGAAAAAGTCGTTTAGTACGTCATTTTCGTTGGTGGCGACAATCAAGCGATCAATCGGCAAGCCCATTTCACGGGCGATATGACCGGCACACACGTTCCCAAAGTTACCTGATGGTACGCAGAAGCTAACCTTTTCTTGGTTAGTGCTGGTGCTCGCAAAATAGCCTTTAAAGTAATAGACGATTTGCGCCAAGATACGACCCCAGTTGATTGAGTTGACGGTGCCTAGACTGTACTTAGCCTTGAATTCTGCATCTTGTTGAAGCGCTTTTACGATATCTTGGCAGTCATCAAACATCCCTTCAATCGCGATATTATGGATGTTTTTATCAGTTAAGCTATACATTTGGGCGCGTTGAAATTCGCTCATTTTACCAAGCGGTGACATCATAAAAACTTCAATATTGTCTTTCCCGCGTAGAGCATATTCAGCAGCTGAACCTGTATCACCACTGGTCGCACCGATAATGGTTAAGCGCTCGTTCTTTTGTTTTAATACATACTCAAACGCATTGCCCAAAAACTGCATTGCGATGTCTTTAAATGCCAAAGTTGGGCCATTTGATAATGCCAAAATTTTGATACCATCTGATAGCGTGCGTACTGGGGTAATATCGTCTGTACCGAACACATCTTTGGTATAGGTTTTATCAATTAGTGCTTTTAAGTCCGCTTCAGGGATATCTGTTGCAAATAAGCGCATGATGGCAAATGCCAAATCAGGGTAGCTGAGGCTACGCCATTCGGTGAGCGTCGCATCGTCGATTTGTGGGTAGCTTTCAGGTAGCATCAAGCCACCATCTGGTGCCAAGCCCATCAATAATACATCACTAAATTGCATCGGTGCGGTTTTACCACGAGTACTGATATAATTCATGTTTTTTCCTAAGAACTTTAAACAATTAACGTCTAATTTCGGTTAGCGTTCTTACTGCTAAACCTGTCAAAACGGTTGCCATGAGCCATTTTTGCAACTTAATCATTAAGGGTTGGCCGGTTAACAACTTAGCGATACGACTAGCAGATAGTACAATCAAAACATTGACCGTAACGCTAATCACAATTTGGGTTGCACCCAATATCAATGACTGTAAAAACGCATTTCCAAGTTCAGGTTTGACAAATTGCGGTAATAACGATAAATACATCACGGCAATTTTGGGGTTCAATAAATTGGGCAATAAACCCATCAAATATAGCTTAGTCGGGCTATCTGTGTCCAGTTTTTGTACTTCAAATAACGACTTCGCATTGGGCTTGATTGCTTGCCAAGCCCAATACAACAAGTATAACGCGCCAAGGAATTTAACCGTGTCATACGCGAAGGGTATTGCCATAACAATCGCAGTAATGCCAAAGGCCGCCAACAGCATATAAACAACAAACCCCGTTGCCACGCCAAATAACGAGATTAAGCCTGCTCGTTTGCCTTGGACAATCGAGCGAGAGATTAAATACAGCATATTTGGCCCTGGTATTAACACCATCCCAAGGGCAATCATGGCAAAGGTCAAAATCACGGCAAACGTCATAGTCTATACCCTCAATTTAACCCTTTTTTTGCAATAAGGCATAATAAAAACCATCACCACCGTTCGGGTCTAATGGCAGACATTGCCAACCTATCTCGCGTTTGATTTGGTTGGGCAGGTTTAAACTGAAATCTATCTGTTGTCCATCAGCATGCTCTGCCAAAAATTTTGCAAGTTGCTGCTCATTTTCTGCTTTTAACAGTGAGCAAGTAACATATAAGAGTAGACCACCATCGCGTAGATTATGCCAACAATTCGCTAGAATCGTTGCCTGTAACTCGACCGTTTGGGTGACATCGCTTTCTTGACGTAACAAAGCGATATCTGGATGGCGACGCAACACACCCGTGGCCGTACAAGGGGCATCGAGCAAGATAATATCTTGGGGTTGTGACGTGCGATAATGGGTAGCATCGGCTGTCACTAAACTCACATTGTTACCCAATAGTTGTAATCGCGTTAGATTTTCCTCAACACGTTGTAGACGACGGCTATCATTATCCAAAGCAATAAGGTGTTTCACGTGGAACATCTCAAGTAGATGTGCAGTCTTGCCACCCGGTGCAGCACACGCATCTAATATCACCGGTAAATCAGCCAGTGACATCGCATTTTGACTGGCCAAAATATAGGCTGATAACTGAGCATGCGCATCTTGCACACTGACCCAGCCTTCAGCAAAATACGGCAAACTGGTCACATTGATATTGTCACCCAAGCGAATCGCCTGTGCGCTATTAACGCCCAAATCTACAACGTCATGGGCAATTTCTGCCTGTGTTAGCAATTGGGCATAATGCGTCAGGGTGCAAAATTTGGCATTGACCCGTAAAAAAATCGGTGCGGGGTGACGCAATGCTTGACCCAATTCGATATAATATTCTGGCCAATCAGTTTTTAATTGCTTAGCGAGCCAGTTGGGTAAGCTGTGATTTTTTTCGATTTTTTTGCGGAACTTGGCAGGATTTTTCTGTACTTTGCGTAAGATGGCATTAATGAGTCCCGCGCCATAGCCTTTATCCAACTGCTTAATCGCTTCAACGGTTTCACCAATCGCGGCATAATCGGGTGTATCTAAGTATAGCAATTGGTATAAACCGATATTTAGACCAGCCCATACGCCTTTGTCAGTGACTTCATTTTCAATCAGACTCTCACCAATCCGGCTTAAAGCCCACCACTGACGCAATGTACCCAGCAATAACTCATGGGCAAAGCCCCGGTCTTTGTCCGCGACTTGATTGAGTAATGGCTCAAGAAGGCTGGCTAATGATTCGCCATGCTGAATGCGCTCAAGGGTCGCAATGACACTGGCACGGGTCGAAAGTTTGCTCATAGCAACATATCCCCGTCTTGTAGCTTGTCCCCATTGGCAATTTGCTCAGCGGTCAATGGCTTACCGCCCGCCCACTGCAGCTTGGTCAAATTGATTAAATGTTGGACACCTTCTGCATCCGGCCCACACGCTACCAAAATTGCATTTTTACCCACGCTGACTACTTTACCCGCGGGCTGTTGGGTGGTTTGGTCTGGCTTAATCGGATGGGCTGCTAAGACCTTAATACGTGAATTTGGGTCTTTATTGGCATCAAGATAAGTAAAACTGTTTAACGCACGAATTTGACGTTGGATACTAAATGCATCGTGTTGCCAGTTAATCTCACCCTCAGCCGTGGTGATTTTTTCCGCATAGTTGGCTTGGGTATCGTCTTGTGGTTCGGCTTTCGCTTGATACTTACTTAAGTCCTTTAACACAGTGACAATGGCTTGACCACCTAAGTCAGCCAGTTTGTCATGGAGTGTCTGCGTGGTATCTGTATCGCTAATCGGGCAGCTAACTTTGTATAGCATATCGCCGGTGTCTAGGCCTTGTGCCATTTGCATAATGGTGATACCGGTTTGCGCATCATTGGCCAAAATCGCACGCTGAATCGGTGCAGCACCACGCCAGCGAGGCAATAATGAGCCATGAATATTTAGACAACCAAAAGTCGGTGTATTTAACACGCCCAATGGCAATATCAAACCATAGGCTGCGACAATCATAATGTCTGGTCGATAAGCGGCCAATGTTTCACGTGAAACCTTACCTTGTTCATGTTTAAGGCTAAAACTCTGAGGTTGTTCGATAGGAATATTATGATGTAAGGCAAATTGTTTGACCGGGCTCGCGCTAAGTTTTTGACCACGTCCTGCTTTACGGTCAGGCTGGGTATACACAGCAACGATGTCGATGTTTAGCAATGATTGTGATTCGAATAGCGCTGTCAAACTATGCGCCGCAAACTCAGGTGTGCCAGCAAAGATAACCCGCAACGGCGCTTGGCTGTCAGGGGTGGAATTTACATCAGATGACATAGGATTTTTCGTCATTTTTTTGGTGGGTTTCTGCTATTATAGTATGATTTACTAAAATACTAAACGTATGCTTTGTCAGCGTCTGGTTTGCCCCTCATCGCATTATAAATTCAAATCGCCATATCTAAGCACGGTTAGATAAGTTTACTCAATTAGGTGGTTAGGTCGTATGCCTGCAAGTCCTTCTTCCATTCTATCTCGACCCACGACTCGATCCATCTTATTAAACGGTGTCGCTGTCATTGGCACCATGTTAATCGTCACCTATATGATGATATGGTTTGATGCAATGCAGCGCCAAAATGCGGCTGGCGAATTATTTTTGCACCAAATTGTGTATGAGGCGAACCATCGCATTGATGCCCATCATGAAGAATTAGATAATTTCTTTGTCAAACCACCCAAATCGATTGCAAGCTATCAGTTATTTGTGGTCGCACCGGATGGCCATACTTATACTATCAGTAGTGACACTAATCATACTACCAATCAACCTCCGAATTGGTCGCTTAGAATCGGCGAAGAAGAACGCATCTTACAGCACCTAAACCATTTTGAGGCCTGGGCACCGCTTAGCCAAGATTACCATCTGTATGCACGTGTGCAATATATGCCAGTATGGCAATATGTGTGTCATACGTTTTATTTATCGCCATTGTTAGTGGCTTTGGTCTTAGTATTGCTGATGGTGCGTAAGCTACAACAACGCCGACAAAACTGGTCTAACTTACTAAATTATATGCAGCACCTGCCGGTTGACTTACAATCTGGCTATGAACCGCTCAAGCTGAACGAGTCTGCCACCGAACCCGATATTCTGCGTTTAGTGGAACTAATTAACCGTCTGTCCTTTAAGACATCTCAATACGTGAGTCGGGTCAATCAGCAGTGTTGGCGCCAGCATGCGCTGATTGACAATGCACCCGTGGCATTATTTTTAATCAGTCGTCGTGGCAAATTGCTGTATTTTAATGAGCAATTTGCCCATATATTTGCCACGCCGTTTGATAGTGATGTCACCTATATGTTGAGTGACTTCATTACCGGGGAAGACAAAGCGACACAGCAGTTACTCACACAACTGCAACAGCAGAATTTGTATGTCAACTTGCCGGTAATTGATATACAGCATGAGAATCGCTTTGAGTTACGTTTAAATCCCTTGTATAACCATCTTGGGCAACTTAAAGGCTTTAGTGGTGCCTTACAAGTCGTTACACGTTATCAAGCCCAGATCCAAAAAGCATGGCTAGAAGATAGACAAAAAACGGAAAAGCTGGCTAGTTTTGATAAGCTTTGGGCTATATTAGGTCATGAGCTGCGTACACCGTTAAGCGGTATGATTGGCATGATTGAGTTGTTAGTCAACGACCAAAACACCTTAAATCCTGAGCAGTTGGATACAGTTTTGACGCTTCAGCAATCTAGCCAAACCATGCTACAACTGCTTAATGACATGCTAGATTTGGCCAAGCTCGATGCTGGCAAGTTACAAACCAATATCGCATCAGTTAACTTATTACAGGTCTTGCGCCAAGTTACCTCATTGATGATAGGGAATGCCCGGCATAACCATGTGAGTTTATATATCTTCGCTGACCCATATATCCCTTGGTATTTTGATAGCGATGATGGTCGATTACGTCAGATTTTACTTAACTTATTAAGTAATGCAATTAAATTTACCCAACATGGGTATGTGGCGCTACTCGCTGATAAGATTGAAAGTGACAACCCGGTCATCATGCAAAAACTTGCTGATCGCATCCAAGCAGGCTTTCAAGTACCGATGCACTGGCTACGCTTAATCGTTAAAGACTCAGGGATTGGCATTCAACCCAACGATCAACAAAAGCTGTTTTCGTATTTTAATCAGGCAAATGAATCCATTAGTCGCCAATTCGGTGGAACAGGTTTGGGATTGGCGATTTCTAATAACTTTACCCAACTTCTTGGTGGTTTTATTCATTTAAAAAGTGAGTATGGCAAAGGCAGTGAATTCCAAGTTTATCTACCAATGGATAAATTTAGTATTCAACCAGCATTTGATTTTCGCTTAGAGTATCTCAAGATATTTCTCATCATTATTTGTCCTTATGAGATTGTCTACCTGTTTAACCGATTCTTAAATTATGCCAATATCCCAGCGCTGATTGTCACTGAGCTTGACGATACCAGTATTAAACATATTAATTCTTTAAAATTTGACACTGAAACGCCGGTATTTTTAGTGGATAATGTGTCCTATGAAGCCTCGCCTAGCACATTTGATCAACTAAGCTATTTTGAAGACGGTATTAATATTCTTGCCAGTATCGAATCTGAGCGTATGCTACCGGCGCATATTTTGGATAAGTTTGATGGGGTATTACAAAAACCATTAGTGATTAGTGTGCTATTGGCAGAAATCTCACGGCTATACCAACAGCGTAGTGTCGGAGCGGCACGCGTGACCCAACTGTCTGCTGAGGCAGCGTTCAGGCAGTTTCTGCAAAACCCTGAAGTAGCGAATTACGTCACACCCCCTGATAGGTTTGCTGATGAACACATTATTGACCATTTACCACTAACCGATGATTACAAGCCGAAATCCACCACGGATGCAGCTTTGTCCAAACCAAGATTTCATCATCGAAAATATATCTTATTAGCCGAAGATAACCCAGTTAATCAAAAAATTGTACAAAAACATTTGGATAAACTCGGCTATCGTGTCCTCATTGCGAACAATGGCCAACAGGCAATTGAGCTATTAAAAGAACACCGTACCCAAATTGGTTTAATTCTCATGGACTGCCAGATGCCTGTCCTAGATGGTCTTGAAGCCACGCGTCGAATTCGCGCAAGTAAAGACAGCGTGCCTATTATCGCCCTTACTGCTAACGATACCGATGACGACCGTGAAGCCTGTATTCATGCAGGTATGGACAATTTTCTGACCAAGCCGATCAATCGTGATAATATCGCTATGCTACTAAATCGTTACTTGTTTTAATTCGGACAACAAAAAAGCAGCCGCAATCTGTCATAGGGCTGCTTTTTTGTCAAACAATACGCTTTCAGTTTTAGATTACCATCTTATATGCTAGCTTGATTTACGAAGTTGCTTTGGTGGTAAATTTAATCGACTGGTTAGCTGCACTACCATCCGTGTAGGTAAGGCGATACGTTGCTTGATACAAGGTATTAGGCTTTAACGGCGCATCAGGCATAAACACGACTTCATTGGCGGCTAACGAACCATTAGGATCATTGTCCTTCGTCATGACATGGATATACCCTGCAGATTGGCCATTTTCGCTAAGTGTCATACTCGCTGACCCAATCACCTTATCACTTGGCGCTAACACATATACAGGCTGGCCAATCGGGCGCGTCGCTAAGTCACGCTTATCACCAAAGGGATTTGGCGTCTCATTGGTTAGCTGGTAATCCGTAATAACACCATCACAAGGGAAGTTTAGTAATTGCTGATTTGCACGCGGTTTTATTGTGTTCGGTAGGGCAGAAACGATTTCCAAAATGTGACCGGTATAATAATACGGGCTGGTAAACCATTTAGCTTGTTGGTGGCTAATCCCGACTTCCGTATATTGGGGTACCAATAAACCTTTCATATGATAAGGCGCCGCAAATAGTCCCATCAACATATCATGGGCAGCGACAGTATCAGACGTTACATAACTGCTAGAAACACTACTATAGGTCATCATCGCTAGATTTTCGCCATGCCCATTGCTGGCATAAGCCGTATCAATGGCTTTACTACCCAGTGTAGTCGGATTTAGGCGCTCATTAACCGTCTGACCTGAATAATAATCATTCGTCAAACCCGTTTCAGCCAATGTTTGGTTCAAGCTATCTGTTACCACCGTTTCATAATGGCTAGCAATCGCCATATGATTGGTTTCACTGGCAAGCTTTAAGTAATTGGCATGATTGCTCGCAGTAGTGTCAAGCGCAGCTTTGCGAGTCAATCCACCAAACCCGCATTGGGTACGGTTATTATTCAATAATGTTAAGGCAGCAGCTTCAGGGGTATTGTTATTTTCTACTGCCGTATTAACTGATGTGGTAGTGCCTACTACTGAAGCAACCGGTGTTGAACTGACTGTCTTATCATTGGTTGTCGTGGTGCTAGTATCACTACCACCGCCGCCACCACCACAACCGACTAAAGTCGATGTTAACGCTAACGAAGATACCGTGATTAGCACGGCTTTACTGCATTTACCACCGAATACCTGATTTGAAAAAACCATATTTCCCACCAATTGTTAGGTTTAGACTATCTTAATCTGCGGCCTTAACAGATTAGATAAAGTATAGAAAAATAACGATAAGTGAGCAACAGGTAAAGTTAATATTATTAATAAATATATATAAAACGATTTAAAAAATAGACCAATGGTTTATCGGTAGCCATGCTCTGCCAAGAATGACATGGTAATCCCTCCGCTTGCGGTTGAATCCGTTGACTGCCCCATTTGACCTAGCTTATCGCCCATCAATAAACGCTCTAGATAGCGTGCTACTACATCTACCTCAATATTGACTAAATGACCGACTTGCCAATGTTTTGCGATGTTCGTAACTTGCGCAGTATGCGGAATAATATTCAGGCTAATAACATTATCCACCACCAAATTCGTGGTTAAACTAATGCCATCCACAGTGACCGAGCCTTTGGTTGCGACATATTTGGCAAAAGCGGGTGGCACGGTAATTTCCACATAAATTGAGCGTGAATCTTGACGCATTGCCGTAATAGTCCCTGTGGTATCCACATGGCCGGACACAATATGACCGCCAAATCGAGTCGTTGGCAGCATCGCTTTCTCTAAATTTAACGTATCACCGACTTTCCAATGTTGCATCGCGGTTTTGGCCAACGTTTCACGCGAGACATCGACCGCATACCAGTTCACACCTTGATCAACCACGGTTAGACAAATGCCATTACTTGCGATAGAGTCACCTAACTTCACATCAGCAAAATCCAACGTGTCCGATACAACGGTTAAACGCACATCGCCTTGGGTATGTTCGATACGCTTAATTTGGCCGGTGGCCTCAATAATACCAGTAAACATATTCACCTCGATTTATCATCTATTAAAAATTTTACATCCCTAACCTTATATGAGTTAGGGCAATCTGATATACAAATAAATTAAAAATTATTTAAATACACTAAACAATGTTAAAGTTAATGTATTTATTTGGCGCTTATCCATGTTAGATAAAAAGACATGTTACAAACCCCTAGTAACTTGTGGATAACTTTTTAGCTGATGATTTACAAAAGATATCTTAAAAACTTATCCACAACCGTATTAATCCACGATTTAAACCTACCTACCAATATGTTTCATGTGAAACATAGTATTATCAAGGGTTGCAGGGGATTAATTTACAAAAAATAGAATTTTGTGTTCCATGTGAAACTTTTATCCACAATCTGATTTTATTTTAGTCAATAGGTAGAGCGTTTGACCTAAGGCTTGTGGAAAACTTTTTGATGACCCCAAAATATAGTGTCTATCACTGATTGGCATACCTACTGACACATGTTTTTTATTAAAATAAGCTAATCAAAGCGGTAGCATAGTTTTAAATCATTACCGATGGTTTCATGTGAAACCAAATGGAAACGATACTGTTGCGACATTTGACTAAAATCCAATTGGGTCATCGGTAAAGCAGTGTACCCTAATAAACAAGGGGCTTGATAGATAATCCATTCATCTACTAGACGTGCTTGTAAAAAGGCAGTGGTAACACCGGTACCAGCCTCTACTAACACATCTTGAACGTGGTATTCATCACGTAAGCGCTGCAATAAGGTGGGCAAATTAATTTGTTTATCTTGTACCAGTAGAATAGGGCGCTGTCGTTGCTGCTGTTGGTACCAATCCCCATTAGGGTCGATTTGACCACGCCGATCTAACACGACTAGCAAAGGCTGTGGAATATCCGCTACCGGCACACCCAAGGCTGCACTACGCACATTTAAGCTTGGTAAATCCGCCAATACGGTTTGGCTACCGGTAATAATCGCACCTGATAGCGCGCGTAGGCGTTGGACATCCTCTCGAGCGGCTTCGCCCGTTATCCACTGGGACTCGCCACTTGCCATCGCAATCCTGCCATCTAGACTACAAGCTGTCTTTACACGTACGTAGGGTAAACCACCTAACATAGTGCGGAAAAATCCAGTATTCAGTGCATAAGCCGCTTCATGACAGATATCAATCGTCACTTGAATCCCTGCTGCCAACAGCTTAGCAATGCCACCACCGGCTACTTTAGGGTTCGGGTCAGTCACGGCAATGACCACACGTGCTATACCAGATGCGATTAATGCATCAGCACAAGGTGGCGTGCGCCCATAATGGCTACAGGGTTCTAAGGTGACGTAAGCCGTCGCACCAGCTAACAAATCCGCAAAATGTTCTCGCGCATCGCGTAAAGCAAATACTTCTGCATGGGGCTGTCCCGCTTGATAATGATAGCCACGACCAATTACCTTGCCTTGGCTCACAATCACACAACCCACCCGTGGATTAGGCCGCGTGGTATAAAACCCACGTTTGGCTAATTCAATAGCCTGCTGCATATAGTATTGATCTTGGTACTGTTGTTCAGTAGGGGAGAGGGTCATAATCTGAGTAACCTACAGCGTTTAGCTACGCTTTTTGGCGGGACGTTTCTTGGCTAAACCGTCAATTTTTTCACTGATTTCGGCTTTATTGGCGGTATCTGATAGGCTCGATAAGACTTGTTTAAAGGCATCAATGTCTTGAAAATCACGATATACACTGGCAAAACGTACATACGCGACATCATCCATGTCTTTAAGCTCGGTCATGACAATCTCACCAAGCACTTTACTGCTCACTTCGCGCTCACCCATTTGACGTAAGGTTTTTTCGATGCGACTAATCATCGCCTCGATACGATCGCTATCGACGGGACGTTTTTGCAATGGTAATTGAATCGAACGACGTAGTTTTTGCCCATCAAACGGCTCGATACGACCGTTCGACTTGATAATCCGTGGCATAACCGCTTCGATAATCTCAAAGGTGGTAAAACGCTCTTGGCAAGCAACACACTGGCGACGGCGACGCACTTGTGCGCCCTCAGCAGCGAGGCGTGAATCAATGACTTTGGTATCATCAGCGTTACAAAAAGGGCAATGCATTGTAATTTCCTATCAACAGGTGCTTTACTAAGCTAAGCAAGGTTATTTGCCAATACAAAAGCTACCAAAAATCTTGCCTAACAAGTCATCTGCGGTAAATTCACCGGTGATTTCTGCAAGACTTAGTTGTGCTTGGCGCAAACTTTCTGCCACCAACTCGCCCGCATGAAAGACATGTAGCTGCTCATCTGCCTCACTTAAGGCTTGTGCGGTACGTCGCAACGCGTCTAAATGACGGGTACGGGCAATTAGGCTATTTTCAGGTGGATGAAAACCGACCATATCGCAAATTTTCGTCGTCAATGCGTCAAGTCCTTGACCGGATTTGCATGACACATATACAGGTTCATAATGATCAGTGGATTGGGCAAAACTTGTGGATAACTTATGGTTATCCGCAGTGGCCAAATCAATCTTATTGCCAATCATTAGCATATGCTTAGAGGCGGGTAATTCGCCAAATAGCTCGGTGGCTAAGGCTAATGGGTCGTTTTCTTGGCTGCTATCATAGACCATCAGTAGCAAATCTGCCTGTTCGATGGCTTGTTTGGCGCGTTCAATACCGGCTTGTTCGACAATATCATCGGTTTGGCGTAGCCCTGCGGTATCCGTCAAATTAAGTGTTAGGCCATTTAACACAATGGTCTCTTGCAAGATATCTCGTGTAGTACCTGCAATATCGGTCACAATCGCACGCTCTTGTCCTGCCAATCGATTGAGCAAGCTTGATTTACCGGCGTTTGGACGCCCCGCAATCACCACTGATACCCCATCACGTAATAGCTGACCTTGCTTTGCGGTAGCAAGTACTTCAGCGACCTTTGCTCGTACATTGGCAAGCTTATCCGCAATTTGTGCATCCGCCAAGAAGTCGACATCTTCTTCATCAGGAAAGTCAATTGCTGCCTCGACATGCAGACGCAAATTAATTAACAACTCGAGCAGCTCATGAATTTTGGCAGAAAATTCACCTGTGAGGGAGCGTAACGCGCTTTTTGCCGCCGCAATACTCGTGGCGTCAATCGCATCGGCAATCGCTTCTGCCTGTACCAAGTCTAATTTATCATTATCAAACGCACGTGCCGAAAACTCACCAGGTGCCGCTTGCTTCGCCCCTAACTCAAACAACCGTGCCAACAATTGCTGCTGCAAAATCATGCCACCATGGCCTTGGATTTCGACCACATCCTCACCCGTAAACGAATTCGGTGCCGCAAAATACAAAATTAACCCTTCATCGATAATGGTATGCTCAGCATCATAGAAGCGACAGAAATGGGCATAGCGTGGTCGTAATACCAATCTACCCGTTAACTGCTGTGCAATCTGATAGGCTTGGCTTCCCGATAGGCGAATGACGCCCACACCACCACGGCCTATCGGTGAGGCAATCGCAGCAATCGTCGGTAAGTCGGCAGTCGGCTGTTGGGCATTAGAATCTGGGTACATGGCTCTCAAAAATCTAGGGTTTGCGCTTATTTTAACATTGCTTCAAGATTTACCCTACCAGTTTTTATCATAAAAAAACCCGCTAGTATGACACTAACGGGTTTGGTAACAAGTGGGCTAAAGCTTATACGACATTACGTGCTGCATCTTTTGCTGCTTGTTCTTTTTCCACTTTTTTATTGATTAGATACTGCTGTGCCATACTAAACAAGTTATTCACTGTCCAGTAAAGCACCAAACCAGCTGGGAAGAACAACATAAACACGGTGAAGATAATCGGCATAAACTTCATCACGCGCGCTTGCATTGGATCCGTTGGTTGTGGGTTGAGATGCTGTTGGAAGAACATCGCCGCGCCCATAATCAATGGCAAGATAAAGTAGGGATCCATGGTCGACAAGTCTTTAATCCACAAAATCCATGGCGCATGACGCAACTGTACAGACTCTACCAATACCCAGTACAACGCTAAGAAAATTGGCATTTGAACGATGATTGGCAAACAACCCGCCATTGGGTTCACTTGCTCTTCTTTATAGATTTTCATCATCTCTTGGCTCATACGCATACGGTCATCGCCAAACTCTTCTTTTAATGCTTGTAGGCGAGGGGCGACGGCACGCATTTTTGCCATTGAGTAATAGCTTTTGTTCGCGATTGGCATCAAGATAATTTTGACAATGATAGTCAGCGCAATAATTGCCCAACCCCAGTTGCCGATAATGTTATGAATACTTTGTAATAGCCAGAATAATACTTTTGAAATCGGCCATAAAATACCATAATCAACGGTCTTATCTAATCCGTCAGCCAATGGTTTTAAGGTTTCAGGGGTTTTTGGACCTGCATATAGCGTCGAAGATAAGGTAACTTGCTTATTCGGTGCAACAGACACTGGGTTACTGGTAAAACCAATGATGTGCTCGTTCTCAGTCTCACGGCTATAAAAATTCGCGGTAAACTCTTTTGGCACCCAAGATGATACAAAGTAATGCTGTACCATGGCCACCCAACCTTTGTCGCTCTTGGCATTTAACGCTTCATTAAAGTTGCCAAATTTGAGCTTATTATACGGGCTATCCGGTGTACCCCATGCGCCACCTAGATAGGTTGACATGCTCATGGCACCTTTATTTTCTAAGCCAGGGTCTTTGCTACTGTCGCGTTTAAGCTGGGCAAATAGTTGACCTTGCCAAGGCTTACCGCTGGTATTATTAACATTGTAGCTAACACTGATAGGATACTGTCCCTTCGTAAAGGTATAGCTCTTAGTAATCGTAACGCCATCTTTTTGATAGGTTAGGGGTACTGTCAAGGTGTTTTGATTCGGCGCCATGACAAACTGATTACTAGATGCGCTATAAGTAGCTCGACCTTCAGCCGTATCAACACCATTTGCACCGATCAGACCTGACTGGGCAACATACACACGTGTAGCATCGTTTTGCAATAACACAAACGGTTGTTTTACCCCTAGGTTGGCATCATAGTCACGTAACGCAGCATATACCACATCACCGCCCACTGGATTAATACGCAAGTCGTATTTATCTGTTTGGACACTAATAAGACCCGTAGTAGGCGCGGCCGTTGCACCGGTTGCTGGCGTTGGTGCAGCCGATACCGGTACGTCATTGGCAGCATTACCACCACTACCAGGTATATCAGTATTACTTGTGGCTGTCGCAACGGGCGTACTGACTGCTTGGGTATTCACATTGGCATAATCATCTCGCCATGCCAGAATTAACAGGTAACCTGTAATGAGCATTGCAACAATAATTAATGTCCGTAAAATTTTCTGCATAGAGTTATCCTATCTATGACCTAAATGCTTATCAATAGTCGATAAATTCCAACTAACTGAGTACAAATACAATTACAAAATAGACGGTATTTTACTAAAAAAACCATCAAAAAGATATGCAATAATTATCCAGGTGTTTTAAGAAATTAGCGCACGCAATATATCTAGTAACGCAAGCCCCAATACCATACCCCGAGCCCAACTTTAGAGGGCGTTATATAGTGATATTTCAATCGGTAAAGGGGTAACGGTACAAAGTCAATGCCGGAGCCACCCCAAGGGTGACAACGACAAACACGCTTCACTGCGAGCCATCCACCATGCATACCCCCATGTAACCTTAATGCCTCAATTGCATAGCTTGAGCAAGTGGGGTAAAAACGGCAACGAGGTGGGATTAGCGGACTAATCAGTAATCGATAACCCTTAATAAGCACTAATAAACTCTTAGCAATAAGGCGATTAATAAATTGCTTAATCGAAGTCATAGCAGTTTAGAACAAGATCTTTAACATAAAGCCAGCATCACTTGGAAGTAGCTTTTGTAGACGATTTAAGCTTACGATTTATCATCTCAAATGCCATCTTTAGCTGTTGATAAATATCAGCATTTGACAATGATTCAGGGGACTGTTTAATCGTTAACACAACATCTACTGGCACTATTAGCTGATGTTGGTGCAAACGAAAATACTCACGCGTTAATCGTTTAATACGATTACGCTCATGTGCGCGTTTGACTTTTTTCTTCGTGATGGCTAAACCGATACGGCTTTCAGTCTGCTCTGACAATATAGACTGTGGTCGAGTACGAACAAAACACATTAGATGAGATTGGTGGATTTTAAAGCTGATATTATCAAATACTTGTTTAAAATCAGCTGGCACTAGCAAACGCTGCTGCTTTGTAAAGTGCTGCTTAACAGGATTAAGCTCACCATCCACACTCGCATTTGCTAACAACTTATCCACAATTTATCCTAACATATCAGGTTTATCCGCCAAATTCACTGAACAAATCAAAAATTCTTACTTCAAAGTGGAGTAGGGGAGGATAATTGATTAAAAATACCACAATAAAAAAAGCGACATAAGTCATTATATCGCTTTTGACATTTAGCAAAACATGGGAGACTAAAACCAGTCATTGTTAAGCTAACGTAATTCGTTCGTCAATTACACGGTTAAACGATGACGACCTTTAGCGCGGCGACGAGCTAATACTTGACGACCTTTTTTGGTAGCCATACGGGCACGGAAACCGTGAGTACGTTTGCGTTTGATAACGCTTGGTTGGAAAGTACGTTTCATGGGTATTCACCTGAACTAAAAAGGGTTATGAACTCATCGGATCGATGACAATACTGACATTACAAAAACAGTTAATCCAATATTATCCTAGTTTTAAGCATTCAAGTCAAGAAATAGCTAACTAAATCCAGGGCAATCGCACTATAAAAATTTTCCGAACAGCAACTTTTCACGGAAAGCCGTATTTTGAGACGCCCTAATTTTGTGACGCTTTACCGACAGATTAGCATCACCATTAGCACGAATAAGATTTAACGCAGTGCGAGTAAGCAAAGCAATATTAGCCTTTTCATTGCGTTCAAGCTTGATAGCAGTATCCTCACCGAATATTACATCAAGCACCCAGTGCTGACTATTCTCAATTGCCCAATGCTTGCGAAGGGTATCGCCAATCGTGGTTAAATCTGTCAACGACGATAAATAATAGCGACGTTCTGTGCTTACGTTACCTTGAATATCACGAGTGGATTCAACCATCACAACAGCATTTAGCGTATGCCACTGGTCTTTTTGTTCCAACCAATCCAACTCAGTTGAAATCGCATAACGTCTAGTTTCAAGGCGACCATGGTCTTTTTCGGTAGTTTCATAGACTTTTAGTTGCTTGTTATCAAACTGAGTATTGAGCCACAAAGATACATCATCGAATAAAGTTTTATGATTATTTTTTAACGCCAAGATGTAGTTGCCACCTTGTTTGATAATTTGTTTGGTGGTGTCTTTTTGGCAATACATGGCATCAGCCGTGATGGTGCTACCTTTGATGTCGATAAGACTAAGTAGCTGTGGCAGTGTGGTGATTTCATTGGCTTTGTCGTTGATGTCGGTTTGGGCTAGGATAAGTTTAGCTTCACTGGCATAGGCACTAACAAGCTGTAAATTATCGTTATCGTGATGACTACCTTGTACAAATTTGCCATCAATGGCAATGTGTTTGTGCTTTGGGGCGTTGTGGTTTATCCATTGGCTAAAATAGCGGTTAATTTGGTCTTTATTTAATCGTTTCATAACGTTGCTAAAAGTGTCATGTGAGGGTATGCCATTGGTTAGGTCAAGAAAGCTGGCAAACCACGCTTGGTTTTCACTAGCAAAGTCCTCAATGGCTACCCAGTCACTATAGCCACATAGTATGCCTGTGAGGGCAATGGTTAAAATGTTTTTAAGTGGGTGTAGTAGGTTTTTGTTTTGTCGTCTTGGGTCTTCTATTTGACTTAGGTATGCAATTGGGTTTGTGAGCATGGTGGTTCCCTTGTCGCTTTTGCTCACAGTTTATCATTCTTTTGAGTTTTTATAGTGCGATTGCCCTGAATAGCCCAAGCCCAAGCTAGCCCAAACTAGCCAAAACTGCTATGATATTGGCATTTTCGATAATGACTAAATTGCCATGTTTCCACTAATTTTAACTCACCCGCAAT
>CALJUC010000129.1 GCA_937975585.1 uncultured Moraxella sp.
GCCTTGTGGTACCAAGTAGTTACGGCCGTAACCAGCTTTAACATTGACGGTATCGCCTAGTTTACCTAAGTTCGCGATACGTTGTAATAGGATAACTTGCATCTATCACTCCTTAGATTATTTTTGGCTGTCAGTGTAAGGAATCAACGCAAGGTAGCGAGCTTGTTTGATAGCAGTCGCTAATTGACGTTGGTATTTGTTTGAAGTACCAGTGATACGGCTTGGTACGATTTTGCCACTTTCAGTCACGTACTGTTTTAGGATCTCGATGTCTTTGTAATCGATGTGTTTGATGCCTTCAGCGGTGAAACGGCAAAATTTACGACGGCGGTAGAAACGTGCCATGTTTGACTCTCCTTAATTATTCGTCGTTGTTGTCAGAAGCTTCGTCTTCTGACTCGTCTTCAGCTTGGTAGTCTTCTTGGTTGCTATCGCTGCGACGGGTAGACGCTTTGCGAGCGCGTTTTTCTTCGGCACTCTTAGCAAGAGGAGACTCTTCGGTGATGGCTTCGTCACGACGAATGACTAAGCTACGGATAATCGCGTCGTTATAACGGAATAATTCTTCAAGCTCGTCAAGGGTTTGTTGACCGGCTTCGATGTTCAATAGAACATAGTGAGCTTTGTGTACTTTGTTGATTGGGTAAGCCAATTGACGACGGCCCCAATCTTCTAGACGATGGATAGCACCGCCTTGTTCTTTTACTAAGTTGATGTAACGTTCAACCATACCAACCACTTGGTCGCTTTGGTCTGGGTGAACCAATAATACCAATTCGTAATGTCTCATAAAGACTCCTCACGGATTAAACAGCCATTGACCCCGTGTCAACAGCAAGGAGATTGAATAGGCTTTGCAAATTTGTTGAAAAAATCAACAACGCGTAAAGCTAATGCAATAAGGTGCAGTATTTTACTAAAAATATAAAATTAAAGCAAGGCAAATCTATCTTATGCTAATAATTGGGAAACTTATTTTAGTTTTTGCAATAGATAACTGAAAAAGCATGATACGGTTATTCAGATAACTCGATAGATTTTTAGAAATGTTGTTTTTATACTAGTACATCCAACACTAAAAATATAAGAAACATATGCATTCAGCTTATCACACCACCCAAACAGCCCCCTATCTGATGTGGTTTCGTCAGGATTTACGCATATTAGATAACACAGCACTTTATCATTGCTGTGAGGCAGCACGTGCGACAAAGGCCGCAGTGTTGGCAGTGGTATATCTCACGCCACAACAATGGCAACAGCATGATAAATCCTTATGGCAGACTGACTTGATACTGCGTCGAGTGGTTGAGTTAAAGCAATCATTAGCTGAGTTACAAATCGGGCTAATGATACGGGTGGTTAATGACTTTGACGCGCAACAAGCAGATTTGCTTGAACTTTGTCAACAACATGCGATTAATCAAGTATTTGCCAATATCGAATATTTGGTCAATGAACAGCAGCGCGATATTGCTTTTAATGACCAAGCGCGAGATTCGGAGATGCGCGTATATTGGTATCACGATGAGTGTATCTTGCCACCCTGTATGATTCGCACTGATAAAGACACAGCGTATAAAGTATTTACCCCGTTTTATAAACGTTGGCTTGCGCAACTTGATATTGCTCCCGTGCAGATTTTACCCATTCCACAGCCGCTCAATCACAGTAGTATTGAATTAGCCAGGCAACTAAGCCAAGCACCTAATTTAACCATTGAACGTTGGGTAGCGGCGTATTATCCCGCTGACTCAGCTTGGCAAAATCAACTGGCCAATGTCGCCGCCTATGGACAAGATAATTACCCGGTCGGTGATGGTGCGATATTACAACGTTTGGCAGATTTTATTGCTGAGGATATTCAGCATTATGATACGGCACGCGATGTACCTGCTTGGCATGATACCCAAGGGGCGACCAGTCAATTATCGCCTTATTTGGCGATTGGGGCGTTGTCTGCACGACTGTGCTATGTCAGCGCAATCACTCATTTGGCGCAGTATCAAGGTCAACAGCAATCGGTACTACGCTGGGTGAGTGAGCTGGCGTGGCGTGATTTTTATCGTGATGGGGTGGTTAATCGTCCAGATATGGTGAAAGGTCAGGCATTCCTAGCGGAACTGGATCAACAATTGCCTTGGCAATATGATAAGACTGTGTTTGAAATGTGGTGTCAAGGAAATACGGGTGTGCCTTTGGTCGATGCGGCAATGCGTTGCCTGAATACTACTGGATTTATGCATAATCGGTTACGCATGGTAGTGGCAATGTATTTGACGAAGAATTTACTAATCGATTGGCGGTGGGGCGAACGCTATTTTATGCAACATTTGGTTGATGGGGATTTTGCCAGTAATAATGGCGGGTGGCAGTGGTCAGCCTCGGTTGGGACAGACGCGCAGCCTTATTTTCGCGTGATGAACCCATTTAGCCAAGCAGCCAGTTATGATCCTGACTGTATTTTTATCAAGCGTTGGCTACCCGCACTGACCCAAGTACCGGCTAATATTCTTATTCATGAAGAAAAATTCAAAAAATACTTATTGGCGCACCAAGCGATTGATTATCCAATTTTACCTATCCCCACAAAAGTTACCCGTGCGCGTGGCATACAAGCCTTTAAGACAGGCCGTATTGAAGGCCTGTAATCATGTAAGTTAAAAAATTAGGCGGCCAGATAGATAGCCGCGTAATTTAGCAATTGCTGAATAAAAGATAACCTTTATAACATTAAGATAGTGCCTGAACCACACAAGTTTGTAAGGTGTTCGCAACCGCTTGCGTAACGATTTGAGTGCGTGCGGTTGGGTTGGTTGCCGCAGTCGCCAAGTCAACGATGTTGACATTCTTCACGGCATTTTGACTGACACAGCCACAGACATTATCTTGAAGGGTGATTTTTTGTTGGTCAGTCATCGCAATACTGGCAGTACGCCATACGGTATTATTTGTCAATTGGACACGACAAGTTTGATCGACGGCCGTTTGAAAGACTGCCATGCCAACATTGTTTGCTGTGCCGATTGCAGTCGTTGCGTCAACACCGACACCGCCTGTTGAGGCACAACCTGCTAGGGCGAATAAGCTAGCGATGATGGCAGTGGTTTTGGTAATTGTTTTCATAGCTTCCTCGATATAATGATATTTTATAAAGTTATCATAGCTTTTAATGGCCAATTAACTATGAATCACTTATAAATTATAAAATCATATATTATCAATAACTATCAGAAACCTTTGCACGAACAGATACACAAAAGTTCGTTAAAATGATATAATGCTTT
>CALJUC010000130.1 GCA_937975585.1 uncultured Moraxella sp.
AGCGCACAATTAGCCGCAACCACAAATGCCAAGATAACTACCATGTCTGAGCAGATTAATGGCGCACTGGCGACCCAATCGTCGGCATTGGCCAATGCCATTCGTGGGGCCGTCGCGCAAGAGGCTGTTAGTGCCACGCAGATTGCCACCGCGGATAGAAATGCGCGTGTGGTGCAAGCGGAGGCAAAAAATGCCAGTGACGTTGCTCAAAAATTATTGGATATTAAATTAAAGTATGGTCCACAAACCGGTCAAGGGTATGCTGCCTGTAAAACGCTTATAGAAAATCAGCAAACTGACCAAGCTGTCACCAATGCCACGCTTAATACCAAAGATAGAGTGGTAACCACGGACAACGCCGCCGGACGGTTCTCAAGCAGCTTGCAAGATTTTGCGGCTAAACGCAATAACAATCACTATACCAACTTCTGTACCAAAGAAGAATATGACCAAAAGTTGTGTGATGAAGTATCAGACATGCCAGGGCTTGATACCAATGCGGCGGTATTATTTTCATCAGCCAAAGCTGGAACCAAAGTCGCTGCTGCAAAAGCCGCTGTTCGCGAAAATATCTTAGGTACACCCAACATTGCAATTCCGGCCAACATGGGGCAAACCGCGCAAGGACAAGCGTACCTATATAACAGTAACCGTAAATCTGCCCTGTCTGCTTTCCCGGCCTATTCATTGGCGCATGCTGAGTCAATGAGTGAAAAACGTGATGATTTAAAAGATAGCAATGGCAACCCAATGTCGCCAAATGATCTGATTTTTGCCACAGTGTCGCGCTACTATGGTTCAGATGAAGCAAAACAATGGGCTAAAACGATGGCCGACCAAGTGCCACGCGGTCTATTGGTCGAGTTGGCAAAAATGGAAGGCGTTGGAGCCTGGATGGATAACCAAGAGTATGAAACCAATAACCGTATTATTGGTAACTTAGGCTCAATGACGGTCATTGCCACACTCCCACTTGAGGAGCAAGTCACTCGCAAACGTAATGTAATTGCAAGAAGTAGCACGGCAGCTGCTATCAAAAATTCTAATTAATGAGATAGTAATATGAATAAGCAAACCAACTACCTAAGAAAATTACTACCTGCGGCCTTACTGATTACCGCCGTTGCCCCAGCCAATGCGTTTTGCCCGGTTAATTTCTTCCCTGACCCTTTATTTAGACCCTCGTTCGTGTCATCACAAGCCAGCATTGATGCGGCTTTAACAGCGTTTAATGCCCGAACGCGTGTGAGCATCCAAAAAAACAGCGACGTGGTAACCGCTGCCATCGGTGTTTTAACCGCGCAAAAAGCCTTGGCTGCCTCTCAAATTGGTAAGGCTATTGAAAACAACACCCAAGTTCAGGCCCAGGCCCAGCAATCGGTAGAGACTGCTAAGAAACTAAAAGAAATTGAGGAGGAATTTGGGGCGCGTTCGCAAGGTCATGAGCCTTGCCGAGTTCTCGCCGAACGTCAAGAAGTTGAGAAGGTTAAGGAAAACACCCAAAAAGCCATTGCTCAAATGATAAACTCAGAAGTTACCGCTCGACCAGGACGCTGGGCATCACGTCGCACAGCATTGGCCGAACGCCTGGCCTTGCACGACGCGCTTTACTGTACCGCTGATCAAGTATCATCAGGCTTGTGTAAACGCGTTGGTAGCCGCGCAGGTAAGTCGCTTGAAGCGGCCACCTTATTCACGCCAGCCCCTTATGACAGTGCTGAGTATCGTGATAAATCAGCTTTTATTAATAACGTTATGGGACTACCGGACGATCCATTAGATAAAAACTTGGCTTCTACAAGCAATGGCGTTGAATTAATGGACGATAAACGTCGTAAAGACAGTATCAATTCAACCGCGTTAGCTGGCTTTAAGTACCTGCAAGCAGCCTACTCAGGTGTGCCTAACCAGCACCTATCTCAAGCCAACAAAGAGTTGCCGGTTGCTAAAAGTGAAGGCGATCAGCTAAGACAAGCAGCGCAGACTGCCAGCGGCAAAAATAGCGCAGCCAACACGTCATACTCAAGTGATGGTTCGTATGGCTCCGGTGTACCATTGGCATTGCAACTTAAGAATGATGTGTCTCGCTATTTTGGTAGTGGTGATGAATACAAGCAATGGTCAAAAACCTTGGTTGGCCAAACTGAAAAAGGCGTATTAAAAGAAATTCTAACGATTAAGGCATTACGATTATTCCAGCAATCTGAAAAATACCAACAGCTCATGCAGATTGAAGCAATGGTAGCCGCGAACGTGGCCGCTGAGACTTATCGAAATGGTATGCAAGCAAACATTGAAAATCAGCGCAATCGCATTACACGTTCAAATACGGCTGCTGCAATTAAGGCCGCGCAATAGCCGCTGGCATGATGGGTATGATAGATGGATTTACTAAGCGAAAGTTTTAAGTTGGAAAACTCGGTGGATTTAACCGAGCAGGAAAGTTTTGAGTTGTGGGATGGGATGGGGACCGCGCATCCCCATCACCACGACGATGTATTTAACGTCAGCATTACCACGGCCACCGAAGTTGACAATTTAACTGGTGATATTAGTACCTATATCGTTAAAGAAACTCTGCCGGTTTACATGCAACAGGCCGATACCCGGCAAATAGAACACAAGCTTGCTCGCATCCTACGGAAGGATTTACCGCCATCATCTAATTTATATAACGTTGGGATGGTGACTAAAGCGTTAACCATTGGTCAAGCCACTGAGTTGTTTCAAAGAGCATTGCTTATTCAACTTAAAGACGATGGCCTGTTTTATAAAATCCAAACGTCCCAAGCCGCTGAATTTAAACATAACTATGGTTTGCGTTTGGCCAAGCAAGATATTACTTCGTTGGCCAATAGCACTGAATATATTGTGAAGTATGTGAAAAAAACCTGCCATAATGCCTATTATTCGGCCGTCATCTTAAATAGCCGGGTACGTTTTGAGAATCAACTAGCACGTTCAGATGACGCAAACAAAGACCAAATTCAGTATGGTGAGAAAAATTATTTAGCCTTGCAAGACAAATTAGCCAAACATATCTTGCCAAGAAACCAACACTATTTACAGATAATTTCACCGCTTACCAACGCCCCGGTGACCGTAAATAGTCAGGCACTTTATATCGGCATCAAACAATTAGAATTAGAGTTAGGCCTGATAGATAAATGGGTCGTACAATTTACTTGTGAAGCCAACTACGCTGAAAGTACGCTTGATTTCATCAAAAAAAGACAACCGATGTATTATGACCTCAAAGACCTGTTTGCATAAAAAAGGACGGTTTTTAAACCGTCCTTTTTTGTTCAATTTTGGTGTGATAAGCGCAAAGCAGTTAGTCGTCTGATTCGTCGCTACGTTGTTCTTGTTCTTCTGTGCTTTCTACTTTCGACGCTGACTCACCAGTCCCCTCTTGCCCCTTTTCCCCATCTTCAAACGCATTAAGTGCTATTAACACGTTATCATCATTAAGTTCTTTGACGCGTTTGGCTTCAATGTTTCGTATTTTTTCATCTAAGGCCTTCATGGTTAATTTAATGCTACCAAATTCCCTTTCAGCAGCCAACGTTGGGATTTTTTCAATAAGCAGGTTATTGATGTCAGGATGGTCACCAGCTTTAATAAGGTCAACCACAGCTCGACCAATCAATAGTAATTCTTCATCGCTAAAATCGGCTTGTGGTTTCGGGTTTTGTAAGCTTGTAATGAGTTCTTTGGTTTGTTCTAAGTGTTGGGCGTTGGCTTTTTTAATGACACTTGAGGCAGTTTTCTCAATCATAAAACCAAACATTTTACTTAAATCACTAAAATCTACGCTTTCATCGCCGATTTCATCGCTCTTATCACTTTGTTGCATAACATTTGCCCTAATTTAGATTAAATTTACCGACCACGCGAGATAGCTCGACATCCGTAGGCTGTGCTAGAGCATCACTGTATAGAAAAGACGCCTCACAAGGCTTTGATATTTGTGTTTGGGTTAGCAAGCTTTGAGTCGTGCTATCCTCTATATTAAATTTATGGGCAATGGCTTTAACCTTCGTACTGGTCTCAGCGATGGACTGACTATTAATGGTGAGTGCTTCGACATTATCATCTGAAACATTAGCACCTAAATTAGAGGGCTTAAGCTGCTCAATCGCTGTGTGTAAAGCCGATATTTGTTGATGACCGACATCTGTAGCTATTTGATTTAAAAAAGAAATTACTGATTCGTTACCCTCGGTTTGTGCCTTTGTAAAACACTGTTCAATAAAAATTTTTGATGCTGTACTATTGTCTGTCAAAAATGAGGGTGCAGATAAGGATTGTGCTGGTTGATAGTGAAAGTCAGTAGCCATTTACATTACCTTTTTAAATTATATTTATCAAAAAAATATAATTGTAATTTATTAAGTATATAATGATAATTTATCATTAATGCTATATCGAGTCAACGAAGGTAGAGTCGCTATAACCCTTGATGATACTAAGGTTTATAAGTTTTAGATGAATTTAAAAATAATTCTTTTTAAACATATCTATGAAATATATAATGAACTTGTACCTTAATAATATAATATAAATTTTGTATGTTAGATAACCACAATATAGCAGCTAATACAAAAGGTGTTTTTAAAATATCGTTGGCAATTTGGCAATGCTTCAAGGGTAAAAAGGCAATTAGTTTATACTTGCAGGGGCAAGCCGAATCTACTGGTAAGGTAACGTTATTTTATAAAGATGGGTATGGTAATTTAAGTTATGGATATTATCATCTGCAATCCATTATGACTGTGCTTAAATTATCATCATTAAGTAAGATGGTGGGTGACAATAATGCCATCATTTGCCCTGAATTAAACAATCAATCTATTGGCTTATATTTGCATAAAGACGACTATTTTGCGCCGTCTCACAATAAAGTATATGAAAATTTAGCGATAACAACAGTTTACGATAGTGTTAGTAATAACTTGGCAGACGATATGAGTTTTGGAAATAAAACGGTGGAGGAACGCCATGATTATTTTTATCAGCTCATGCTAAACAAAACAAGGGAAAATCAAGCCAACATTCTAGCAAGCATCGAGCAAGCTAAATGTAGCTAATGATTCATATAAATTATACCGATTTAAATTTAAGCTTATTAGAGGATATGAAATGGCAAATAAAATAATGATTACCGACTCACCGAACGAACCTAATGGTGCAAAAACCGCTAAGAAAGTTTCCAAGCTGGCTGCGTTAAATGCCTTTGAAGCCAACAGTCGCAATAAGCGCGTGATGGATTTTTATGCCAAAAATTTAGCCAAGCAATTACGTTCTCTACTACTTCGTTGGGCTAGAGCCAATAAAGGACTTACCCAAATTGAAGTAAGTGAACAGCTGGGTATTTTCCAATCCTCATACTCAAATATCGAGAAAAAAGGCGTTAAATCTAGCTATTTAGAAGCGATTTCTGAGCTATTGGATATTCCTCTTGATTTATTAAAAAATCCGACGATCGTTGGCGTCCAACAATTCATTTATAGCTCCGGTGCCGAGGATGTGGAATCTAATACTGAAAAGGACTTAGAAGCTCAATCTCTATCACAAGAATTGATAAATATCGAAACCTTAGACCTGAAAAGAGCCTTAAACAGTCCATCCAGTAAACAAATTAGCCCATCAATGTCGCTTAAAAAAGTTGTTGAGCTGAATCAATCTAACCAAAAAGGGATGGATTTTGATAATTCGGTGGTGATTTTACTGGTGACGCCGCATCAGACCAATATTATTTTACAGGCATTAGATCAGTTGCAACGCCACTATAAGACGCCTGACCGTATCATGGAAATTCAGGAGCTACGTCAAACTATCTCAGATAGCTATAGTCAAGCATTGGCTGATCAGTAAAGCGACGGTGGGTTTTTTGTGTAAATAAAAATGCCCATATCTGCGATATGCCAAAGCAAATGGGCTTGTTCATTGATTTGGCTGTTATGCTGAGACTGCTGGATATTACTTCCTTTTAATCTCTCGACATTTTGCGTCGTCTCCCCTTCACTTTTGCTAGACGTCTCAGTCGATTGAGCAGCCGCTTGAGGCGTTTTTTGAGCGGTCTCAGCATTAGTAGCTGGTGATTTTAGGGGTATTGCCGCAATTTTTTTTGATTTAAATTTAGATAACAGTTTTCCAAACACGCCCTTGCCTATCGTTTTCTTCAATTCACTGTTTTGTGGCGACGTATTATCTCGCCCATCTTGTTCTTGCTCATGAGCCTTATTCGCTTGTTGGCTATCTTCATCTGTTTTAGGCGGCATAACGCTTCGTGTATTACCTAATACCAAACGCTCCTGCGGTTGTTGGTGTTCGTCATAACTGTCATCTATCGCTTGTTTTACCACTTGATAACCAATATCCGTGCTTTCCTGTTGGTTGGGTTTACGATGGTCTGTTGCCTTGACGGTTTCATTCATTTTTAGCAGCTGACTGCATTTTTTGAGGGCAAGGTACAAAATTGGCATGTTGGGCGTGGTGTTATCGTAAGTTAACACGATATTTAACATATCCTCGCCGAGGTCAGCTTTATTAGGGGTGTACTGCCAGGCATTATCAAGCCTGGTACATTGGTAAGCATTGATAAATACCCCAAGCTCATGCTCGTTTCTCTCAAGGATAGTTAACGCCTCCTCTACCTTGTTAAATGGCAACAAAATGTTCAGCGTTGGTATATTTGTTAGAGATTTTAGGCAATTATTGATTAGCCATAGCGCATCTTCACTATTTTTTAAAGCAAGGTAGTCTTTGGCATCTAATATAAGGGGGCTTAAGATAAAGTATTGATGTAGGGCATCATAACCTAACCCAAGGTGTTCGGCCTGTGTTTTAAAGAGTCGTTTAACCGCAAGAGCTTGGTAATGGCCAAGACCATACTCGTTAATATGTTTAATCAGAATACAAGCGAAAAAAAAGGCTTTATATCGGTGAACGTGCGCGGAAGATTGAGCATCAATATCGGATAATAACCATTCTCTAAATCTTAAAGCTTTATGAGTATCTTTGGCTTTATATTCGTTAATATCAACGAGTGAGTGGTCGATATGTGCTAAATCACTCCCTATAGAATCCGGCGTGTGGCTTGTCTGAGCATTTACTTCTAAAACAGCGTCTTGAAAATTCATTGCTGGCAAGTTGAGAGTAGCTTCTTCACTATTTAATTCTACCAAAGCATTTCCCCGGCTTCTTCAAGATAAGGGTTAACGTGATTGTCGAGAACCATATTGCATAGGGCTTTTAAATTAACAGACCCTAAAATATCTAAGAGTTGATTAAGTTGA
>CALJUC010000131.1 GCA_937975585.1 uncultured Moraxella sp.
GGGTCAGTCATATCAGAAACTAACACGTCACCGTCTTTTACTTTGTCCATTTCATGGATTGAGTTGACAACGCGAACGGTACCCGCACCGATACGTTGACCAATTGAACGACCTTCACAGATAACTTCACCGCGCTCTTTTAGCAAGTAGCGTTCCATAACGTTTGTATTTTCACGGCTTTTTACCGTTTCTGGACGAGCTTGTACGATATATAGTTTGCCGTTGTCACCGTCTTTAGCCCACTCGATATCCATCGCGTGGCCGTAGTGTTTTTCGATGATTAGCGCTTGTTTAGCCAATTCGTTTAATTCTTCATTGGTCAATGAGAATTGGTTGCGCTCGGCTTTATCAACGGGCACAACTTTAACTGATTTGCCAGCTGAGTGTTCGTCAGCATAAATCATTTTTTGTTGTTTTGAACCCAAGTTGCGACGGATAATCGCAGGTTTACCGTTATTTAATAAGGTTTTTGAAACGTAGAATTCGTCAGGGTTTACTGCACCTTGTACAACCATTTCACCCAAACCGTAGCTTGCAGTGATAAATACAACTTCGTCAAAGCCACTTTCGGTGTCAATGGTGAACATAACGCCTGATGTACCGGTTTCTGAACGAACCATACGTTGTACGCCAGCAGATAGGGCAACACCTGCGTGTTCAAAGCCTTTGTGGACACGATAAGCAATCGCGCGGTCATTATATAATGAAGCGAATACTTCTTTAATCGCAACCAAGATGTTGTCGATACCACGGATATTCAAGAACGTTTCTTGTTGACCAGCAAATGATGCATCAGGTAAGTCTTCAGCGGTAGCTGATGAACGTACCGCTACAGCGATATCTTCGCCTTGGCTCATTTCAGCGAACGCATCACGGATTTCTTGTTCAAGATCTTTTGGTAGTTCTTGTGCGATAATCATATCGCGGATTTTTTTACCAGTGGTGGTCAAAGCGCTTACATTGTCAACGTCAAGACCTTTTAGCTCTGCACTAATTTTTTCGCTTAAACCAGTGTCATGCAAGAATTTATTAAAAGCGTCTGAGGTGGTGGCAAAGCCGCCAGGTACGCTAACACCAAGGTCGCTTAAGTGACTGATCATCTCACCAAGTGATGCGTTTTTACCGCCAACTTTGTCGATGTCGTTCTTACCGAGTTTGCTAAGAGAGATAACTTGTGGGTTCAAGATGGTAGCTCCGTGTAATAAGTTCGTGAAATAAGGTCATTTCAATACGATTATATCGTTATTTAAATCAAATTTCGAGAGGTAAAAACACAAAAATTTGTATTAAATCGGCATTTGTTTTATAACTGAGCGAAATATAACGGCATTTTACAATTTTTTGAAAAAGTAGTGTCAATATATAGGCATGACGAGTAGGTAAGACAACTTCGATAATTTAAAATAGCGAGGATTGCGAATAAACCAATAAAATCCAATTAGGGTAAAAAAATAACAGCGTAAACGTTGGTAGTTTTGTTACAATGTCGCTTATAAATCATCAAAGTTAAAAGATGATGTGTTAATACTAGCATAATGATAGGGTAGGCTTGATGAGACGATTGACTCACCCAACGCGTACCTATTATTAGTAGTATTATTGATAAGCCCCTTTTTGTCGTGGACTATTTAATATGAGTGTACAAGAGATTAAAGCCACCATCCATAATAAAGAAGCATTAACGCTAGAAAACTCTGAGTCTTTACGCAGTGTTTTTTTTATTTCTGATGGTACGGCGATTACGTCCGAGACATTGGGGCGTTCAATTTTGAGCCAGTTTCCAAATGTGCCATTTGAAACGCGAGTGATTCCGTATGTGGATACCTTAGAGCGTGCTGATGAGGCGGTTAATCAGATTAATTTGGCCAGACAACGCGATGGGCATCGTCCGTTGGTGTTTGACACGATTGTTGACCCAGTGATTCGTGAGCGTATTAACGCCGCTGATGCGTTTAATCTAGATATTTACG
>CALJUC010000132.1 GCA_937975585.1 uncultured Moraxella sp.
TGGACTGTTAATCCATGTGTCCCTGGTTCGAGCCCAGGTTGGAGAGCCAATCAAGTCCAAATACTTTAACCCGTTCCTTGTGAATGGGTTTTTTTGTGCCCATCATTTTTTATTGGAGAGTCATTACCATGACGTTAAGCTTCTCCCCTACCCAAACCAAGTTTCTCGATTTACAACAAGCCATCAATCGTGACCGTATTGCCAAACTGGTAGATGACCAGCAACGTGGTGAATTGAGCCATGAAGATAAACAATACTATGAAAGCTTAATTACTAAGTTTATCGAATTGGTAAAACTACCTGAGTCTGCACATTTGGCCATGCAGCTATTGCCTGAATTTAAAATTACCGTTCCTGTGCTACTAGATGGTATGGCCTATCGTGCTTTAGAAGACCGTGACCCTAAAGCGGCTGTCTTCGCAGCCTATATGGTTGACCAATCGTTATTACAGCGTGATTTAACCCCGCTATTTAATACCGTACTGGAATACGGCACCCCCGAGCTCTGGGTGCAGTTGGTCAAAACTGTGAATAATGTACCTGTCGAGCCGATTGTGGCAAAGGTATATGCCAGTGATAAAGCGGTACAAGACTACTGGGAATCGCATATCTTGGATGAAACGGACAAACCCTAATCAAAGTGTATGACTAACTGATTGTCTGATTGTAACAGTGGTCGTTAACAATTGGTACGTTATCTAACTTGTCGATTAAAAGATATCCTATTACACTATATGGACTTTAAATTGATACTTTGCGGTTCAAGGATAATGTATGTTACAGCCAAGCAAAACAACGACAACTAGCGCAAAAACTAAACGCAGCAAAACGCGAAAAACCCAACAAGCCATGGTGCCCATTCATATTAAAATCACGGAAGAAATGCATGAATTACTGAGCGAGGTTGCCAAAAATCATGGGTTCCCGCGCATTCAAGGGTTAATTCGCTTGTATATTCGCCAAGGTCTTGAAGCAGAAGATGTCGGCTATTGCTTGGCAGATGATGAACGCTTTTTACAAAAACTTCGTCGTCAGGGTGTTAGCGATGAGATTTTGGAAGCAGCCTTAAACGATAACCAGAATGATGACGACCATGAGATGAGCCATGACGCCATTGCGCAAGCAGATAAGAATATCACCTCAACCGAGGATACATCATTGAAAGAAGCCGTCACTCATACTGATAGCCCCCACCCCGATTTGATTATTCGCTAACCTCTTACAACCAACTGAGCTATTTTATCTATGTTATAAAAAAATCCCATAGCTGAAAGTTAGGGGATTTTTTTAAGCGCTAAAGAAAACGTAACAGCCTATTAAAACTCAAAGATTAGTCTTCGTTAACACTACCCACAACAGGCGCAGGTGCGTGTAACAGTGGCAATGGATGGCCATTTAAAGCCGCATCTAGACGTTCTTTGTCCAAGGCATTTTCCCAACGTGATACCACGATAGTGGCACAAGCATTACCTGTTAAGTTGGTTAACGCACGACACTCTGACATAAAGCGGTCAATACCCAAAATCAGTGCCATACCTTCGATTGGCACACTCGGTACCACAGCCAATGTCGCAGCCAAAGTGATAAAGCCCGCACCAGTAACACCTGCCGCACCTTTTGAGCTGAGCATCGCCACCAGTAGCAAGGTAATCTCTTGGGTTAAGGTCAAATCAATATTACAGGCTTGGGCGATAAATAATGCAGCCATGGTCATATAGATATTGGTACCGTCTAGGTTAAATGAATAACCAGTCGGAATGACCAAGCCTACTACTGATTTTTCACAACCGGCTTGTTCCATTTTTTGCATTAAGGTTGGTAATGCAGCTTCAGATGAACTGGTACCTAATACCAACAGCAACTCATCTTTGATGTATTTAATCATCTTAATGATAGAAAAACCGTTGTAACGGGCGACCGCGCCAAGCACCACTAACACAAACAACAGCGAGGTGATATAGAATGACGCTAGCAAGAACATTAAATTGCCAATCGAGCTGATACCATATTTACCAATGGTAAATGCCATCGCACCGAATGCACCAACAGGTGCTGCTTTCATCAAGATAGCGACCACTTTAAATACGGGCACTGCCAAATCTTGGAAAAAGTTAACCAAAGGACGTGCGCGATCACCGATTGAAGCTAGCGCAATACCGAATAACACGGCAACAAACAGTACTTGTAGAATATTACCTTCCGTCAACGGACTGACCAAGGTTTCTGGGATAATGTTCATCAAGAAACCAGTAATCGTACTGTCATGCGCTTTACTGACATATTCTGATACTTTGGCCGCATCTTTACCGGCAGCAAGCGTAGCTGGGTCAATATTTAACCCCGCGCCCGGCTCAAGAACATTGGCAACCACCATACCAATGATTAATGCCAAGGTTGAAAAAGTTAAAAAGTAAATCATGGCTTTACCAGCCACGCGACCGACTTGCTTCATGTTACTCATGCCAGCAATACCGGTGACCACGGTTAAGAAAATTACCGGTGCGATAATCATCTTGACCAATTTAATAAAGGCATCGCCTAGTGGCTTCATTGCCTCACCCACATCAGGGGCAAAATAACCCAGTAACACACCAAGAATAATCGCAATTAGTACTTGTACGTACAAAATTCTATACCATTTTTGGCGTTTGTAAGGTTCTTTTAGCGAAGTGGTATCGATAGGTATCATAATACTCTGCTTTCCTTGTAACGCTAGGCAGTGGAGGAAATATGCCTGTTGTGTTGATATAGTGATAAAATACCGCAGCAAATTTATTGCAGCTTTATAACTATATGTAAGTAATTAAGAAATTATATTAACTGTATACAACAATTTATATAGACCGTATATGGTATTCTCCGAAACCGATATTTTCAATCAGTTTTTTTGCGCAGAAAAATTTTATATTTTTTTTAAAAAAATCGCTTGCATTCTTTTTATGCTCATATATAATAGCCCACACAAAACGGAAGCGTGGCAGAGCGGTTGAATGCACCGGTCTTGAAAACCGGCAAGGGTGCAAGCCCTTCGAGAGTTCGAATCTCTCCGCTTCCGCCAAATTCAAAAAAGCGATTATCAAATTGATAATCGCTTTTTTCTTATCTAACGTTTTTATGTAAGTGGTCAAAATAGAAAAATAGCTAGCCACAATAATTCATGACTAGCTATTCTTTATCAAGCATACGTTACTGATTAAGCCAGCCAATCGGTTTTACGTAAGTCTTGCTTCGTCTGCCGACGTAGTTTTTTACGTGTACGGGTAACGTCATCTTTGGCGTGTACCCCACCTTTTTGCAGTAGCGGGTTGAGCGCTAATTGATTACGCGGTAACTTGGCTGTCAATGCTTGGG
This sequence comes from uncultured Moraxella sp., assembly GCA_937975585.1. GTDB lineage: Bacteria > Pseudomonadota > Gammaproteobacteria > Pseudomonadales > Moraxellaceae > Faucicola. The sequence continues at coordinate 3,352 of CALJUC010000132.1, forward strand.
TAAGATTTGGCTGCTTTGCCAAGCGCTCACCCAGTTTAATCAGTTGCTGTTGCGATTTTGGTCTTTTATCCATCATTTTATTTGCTTTCATATAATATATTTCCTTTAACCTTTGACACACATCACTTGTTTTAAGGTATGAACCACTTCGACCAAGTCCGCTTGGTTGGCCATAACTGTGTCGATGTCTTTGTAGGCTTGGGGGATTTCATCAATCACGCCTTTGTCCTTACGACATTCCACCCCAGCAGTCTGCGCCCGTAAATCATCCAGACTAAAATGACGCATTGCCTTACCGCGACTCATTCGCCGACCCGCCCCATGTGAACATGAGCAAAATGACTCAGAGTTGCCACGGCCACGCACGATATATGACTTTGCGCCCATCGAACCTGGAATGATGCCCAATTCACCCTCGTGGGCAGAAATGGCACCTTTACGTGTCACATAGACATTCTCGCCAAAGTGATGTTCTTGGTTGACATAGTTGTGATGACAGTTAATCGCCTCTTTGGTCAAAGTAAACTGCGGCAATTCTCGCTGTAATACGTTGAGGATTAGGCGCATCATTTCGCGACGATTTTCCATCGCATAATCTTGCCCCCATTGTACCGCTTCAAGATAGTCATCGAAGCTGTTTGAGCCTTGCGCAAAATACGCTAAGTCGCGATCTGGCACATGTCCAAACCGGCTTTGCTGCTCTTTTTTGGCCAAATTGATAAAATACTGGCCAATACAGTTGCCAATACCGCGACTACCCGAGTGTAGCATTACCCACACATCATCGTGCTCATCGATACACAGCTCGATAAAGTGATTGCCACCGCCCAATGTACCGAGCTGCCTAGCCCAAGTGCGCTCAAAGTTTTTGAGCATTTTGAGTAATCCTGGGTGCTTATCGGTGATGCATTTTAGCCGTTTGGCAAGTGGGTCAAGCGTTGACATCTTGGCACTGATGCTTTGGTGTTGGTTAAAACCCACCGGCACTTTGGCTTCAATTGCGCTTCGGATTTTGCTAAGGCTATCGGGCAGTTGGCTAGCTTTTAGCGATAGTCGCACGGCATTCATACCACAACCGATATCCACGCCAACAGCGGCCGGGATAATGGCATGCTTGGTGGGTATCACACTGCCAACAGTTGCACCCTTGCCGACATGCACATCCGGCATCACCGCAATGTGCTGATGGACAAATTCAAGTTGCGCCAAGTTACGCAACTGTTGAAGCGCTTCTTCTTCAACGTCTTTGGTAAATATTTTTACGGGTACACCATGTTGTTTACCATCTTTGGCTGCCCCGTTATTTAAAATTAGTTGAACACTCATATAATGTTTTTCACTCAATCAATTTATAATAAAAAATTATCGTTACCGAGTTCAAATGATTGTAGCTTCTTAAGGGCAAATAATGTCCGAACAATTAGCCACGAAGATAAGGGCTAACTTCATTAATATTTGATAAAGCAATGTGGGCTTTTGACAAATGCGGTCAGTTTTAGGCAATAAAAAACCCAACGCTATGATTTACCATGTCATAATCCTTATCGCTTATCAATCGACTCGGTTAAATGTAAATGGCAGAGCGTCGGGTTAAATGCTGGAATGTTTGAATTAACCTAGTGGTTAATTAAGGTAGTCAACATCATTCGCAGAAGACACTGCCATCGTTAACGTTAAATTAGTTAACTGCAAATTGGCTACTAACATGGTGCGTCCTCCTTATTTGAATAGGGTTAATTGGTTCAATCGATGAATATAAGCTCAGTCATAACTATATTGATAGTACGGTGTTAACTTAAGCTTTTTATAATATCGGGTAATTTTAACGAAATTTCAAGCAAATAGCGAATGTTAGCTACAAAAAAAGCCAATATCGAGGATATCGGCTTTTTTGTTTATCTGCTTATTACTTAAACACGTATTAAGCAGGAATACGCAATACTTGACCTGGGTAGATTTTGTTTGGGTCAGATAGTAGTGGTTTATTGGCTTCAAAGATTTTCATGTAGTCGCCATTGCCATACACGTCTTGAGCGATTTTTGATAGGGTATCGCCTGATTTCACAGTATACATACGTGATTCTGGCTCTGGTGTATCTACCGAAATGTTGTCTTGAACTTGTGCAACGTGTTGTACGTTACCCGCGGCTAGAATGGCTTTCTCACGGTCAGCTTGGGTTGGTGCAGAACCGTTAATGGTTACGGTGTCTGTGTCGCCGTTATAGTTAACGCTTAGGTTATTAATTTTAGCGTTTTGTTGGATACGTTGAATCAGTAAGTTGGCGATTTCTTGTGCTGATGGCTCAGCCGGTGCTGCTGGTGTGGCAGCTGGGGTTGATGCTGGTTGTGACGCTGGTGCAGCATCTTTGTTACGGTGGAAAATTTTATCACCGATGTCTTTAGCAAAGCTGAATAGTCCCATGTTATTGTTCCTTATTAACTATCGTATTATTAACGTGTCTTGACGTTATTATGGTAATGTCGGCTAACCCATTTTTATCAATTGCTATCATCTAGGTTAGCCACGCTCACTTTGATACCACTGTTTATTTAGTAGACAGGTAGTTCCTCAGTTAGGCTTAAGATTAGCAAAATGCGCTAATTTTGTCATGAAATTTTGGTTAAAGAATGTTAATTAACCGATACGCTTGAGTTTTGACGATTTACTAGACGCTAGTAGTAATACTTTATCAAACCTTACGGCACAATCGAAAAGAATACAAATGTCGCTAGCATGACCAAGTGCACTACCCCATGTAAAAATGTGGTACGCCCTGTGCTCAACGTATTTACGGTAATCAATAACGTCATCACTAGCATCACGCTTTCTTTTGCAGATAAACCAAAAACAACGGGTGTTCCTGTTGCTATAGCGATTATCGCAATCACCGGAATAGTCAATGAAATCGATGCCAGTGCCGAACCTAATGCAAGGTTTAGGCTATTTTGTAGTTGGTTATGATAGGCAGCTTTCAATGCGGCGATGGATTCTGGTAATAGCACCAAACTTGCAATGATAATACCCAATACAATCTTTGGTAGTCCTAAGCTAAATAGTGTCGCTTCAATCGCAGGCGATAGCATTTTGGCAAGCCCCACCACAGCAATTAAACTCACGAGCAACCATACAACGCTGATTCCAGTGGTTAACGCATTATCACTATGATGGTCATCATCTATACCATCAGCAACAAAATAATCACGGTGACGAATAGTTTGGGTAAAAATAAATGCCACATAAAGCACCAAACAACATATCGTGACAAATATCAGCTGTGAGTTGATCATACCTCCACCATTCATTGATGTGGTAAAATTCGGTAAAATAAATACAATCAATGCAATTGCCAGTAGCACGCTAATCGCAGCCTTACTACCATGCAAACTATAAAGCTGTACGTGATTTTTGAATCCGCCAATCAGCAAGATCGGAAGAGCACACGTCTGAACTCCAGTCACGCCAATGTATCT
>CALJUC010000133.1 GCA_937975585.1 uncultured Moraxella sp.
ATAGATTATGTATTAATTCGGTTTTACCTGAACCTGTGGTACCCAATATCAACGTATGCACCCGATCGTCAGAATCCGTGGTCCAAAGCTGCAAGTTCGTTTCGCGATCCAATCCATACATGGAGACGCCCTTACCCCAAAATTTTGAAGCAACTGACGGTTTAAATTTACCAGCGGTATGCGAGGTTGAACCATCGGGCATGTTTAAATGTTTAGGAATGCGGTAAGGCACATTGTGCAGTCGTTTAGAAGGCTGTAGAAACTTACGCGCTAAAATAGCATTGACCGGGCTGATTAACAAAGCAGCCAGCGGCATGATGTTTAGAACAATGGAGACAGCACTTAAGAATAATGCCAGCAGTAAAGCGTCGTCAGGGTTAGACCACGCATCTGCCATTCTTACTGACCAACGCCGGGTATCGACACGTTGTTCTGTTGCAATTTTATCTTTAATCGCCCCTTGAAATATTGCCATCTTTCATTTGCCTTTTTTAAATCTGCCTTAATCTAGCCCTATTGTTAGTGGTTAATACTACTTTATGAGGCCATTAGATAATTATCACGTTCAAGCAACGCTTGACGCTGCTGGGCTAGATAATTGTCATAACTCATTAAGATGCTTCTTGCTAAATCACGTACTTGGTTGGCATGGATGGCTTTAACCTCGTTACGATCTTGAATTTTACTCTCCAGTCGTGCTTGCATTTCTCTAATTCGTTCTTTGGCATCTCCCACTTTAAAGATATAGGATAGCGCGGCAATAGCGTGTCGGCGCGTACCGGCAATTTCATACATATAATCGCGCAGTAGCATTTCCTCTTGGTCAGTGGTCAGTGACCATAACCGTTTAGGACCAATCGGCAAATTAAGCGGCGTACAATACTCATTATTTTTGGTTCGGGTGAATGATAAGAAGTTAAGTCCTTGAGATGACATACCAATCGAAGGCAAGATATGTTCAATCGCACGATTTTTGCTAAAGAAATTGCGGAAGGTTGCCAGCTCCGACCCACTAATTTGACTACATAGACATAACTGCGTGACGCCGCTTAATAATTGGATGTCATCTTCGCCGGTACCAAAATCAAAGTCTGTTAGACGCTGTGAGCCGAAGATCAGTTCTAACCCCCACTTACGCCCTTCACGCACATCCGTATCGACGAGTTTAATAAAAGTCATGTCATCGGTTGCATTGTGCATCTCATCAATCGCCAAGATTTTTTTATCTTCTTTGATGTTTTCATACATTCGCTGATAATAGGACTGAAAACTGTCATTAAATCTTGGGAGGTCATATTCGGTTAATGAGAATTTTTTAATACCTACCATGCGAGCCACTTGGTAAAACAGTGAGGTTTGTTTTTTATTATTTTTAGAAATTACATGTTGTAAATCAAGTGCCACAACACGCGCAGTATCGACATCAAACTCAGTTGGGTTACAAAAACATGGGTAAGAGTTTTGAATATCAGTGATAGTACGTAGCATGTAATCAACCATCGAGTCCCCACCGGGCGTCTTATTCTTATAAGTGTTTTTGATGGTGGGTTTATTTAAGATGGCTGCAAAATCGGGCAAAATAGGTACTGCGTAGCGTTGGGCTAAATCACGTCCACGCATTAACGATAAGTATTCATCGCTGTCATAAGGATATCTTTCTGCCATACGGTGCATGGTTCTCACCAAGCTTAGATACGTGGTATCTTCGGGATGGGCAATGTCAATTTCCTCAATGGGTTCACCATCTTCATTAAAGACAACCTTGGTTTTAAACTTAATTACATTGTTATCAATAATAATGCGATCTAATTCTGAATTAACCCTTGATACATATTTTTTTGGAGCGGATGAGGCATCGGTTTCACTATAGTACAAAAACACTTCATCAATCAAACGTGCCACAAACGCGCCAGTATCTTCATAAGGTTCCTTGCGTTCATTGGGTGTCAGTAACGCGGTTAAAAAAGTAATCATTTGATCACGTTCACTTTCCAATGGAAATTGTAGCCCTGGTCTGATATCGAACGGATTAATCGAGTATTCTTTAGACTTTCTTAGCTGACGACTAACCACTTGACTTCGTTTATTACTTGGCAAACCATCAGACAGCAGATGAATAAACCCTGTTGAGCTGATTCCTTTATCAATAACGGTAATTAAAGGCAATCGTTTAAGGTTTGGCATAAAGCAGCTTTCAAGTAAGTGATTATTTAATGACACCGACTTACCTGAACCTTGACGCCCAGCATAGACAGTGACCCATGCACTCATGTTTGAACTAAATTTCTCAAGTGGCATGAGCTTATTATCTAAGGTGCGATGTAATACCGTACCATTTGGAAACGCGGACGCAGGGCGTGTTAAGGGTAATAATTCAATCGCTCGAGCTAAAGGAACAACTGCTTTAGTACCTTGATGCTTTTTACTCAGACCTAGGATATTGCTTTGAAATAACATCACCGGATCGCCGATATTTTCAACGACGGTCATGCCACCCCAAGAAGATAATGTGGTGGCCAATCGAGTTTTTAACGTGCGTAATTCTTTACGACCTATTTCGGTATCTTCCACCCAAGTCATTGCTGAGACTTGCATACCAACAATCGCCTCATTTTTCGAGCGTTTTAAGAAGTTAAGCTGTTCAAAGGCAGCTTTCACATTCATGTTGGTATCTTTAGGAACTTTGGCTAAAAACATCGTTAGCATTTGTTTGATGCTTGTACCTGCCATACCATCACTTGAAATCATATAGCAGACTGAATATGGCATAGAGCGACGATTGCCGTCAGCTTCCTCACTGGCCGACTCACTATAGGACTGATTGAACGAGCCAAAAAGTCCATTAAAGATAATGGGTTGGTTTGGTGGGATATCCATCACAAAGGCTGTATATAAGCGACCGCCCACTGAAATTGTGTTTTTGGGCAAGCCTTCTTTTACCCCATATACATTGATGGAGGATGTCATAATTTGCCGTGGAATTGGTGGCGGTAAAATATAACTAATATCATCGGGGTCAGCTGTATGTGACCATCTGACCGGTGTATGGTAGTTAGGAATACCAAGATATTCTGCGTTTGCAGTACCCAATGGGATGCTTGGCAGCCAACTATCACTGGTGCGGTCCGGGGCAACCTGATGACGAATAAATTTGATAGCGTCTAATACACTAATCACTTCAAGTTTTGTGTAAAAAGACTCTACGCTAAAGGCGGCCACAAATTGTTCAACAAAACTAATGTGTCTTGCTCGTAGCACTTCAACTGGCATTAAAAGATTTTGGCAATCGCGCATTAAGGGGCCGATCTGTTTTGAACGCTGCTCATTTTCAACTTGTAAGTCAATGTCCTCTAATACCCGAGGCTCAGTAATCAAGCAGAAATAAATTTCTTCCCCATACACGCTATTACTATATAAGTTGGTAGATCGGA
>CALJUC010000134.1 GCA_937975585.1 uncultured Moraxella sp.
TTTAGTACAGCAACAACACATAACTACCTCCTGCTGTTATTAAAAGAATGACCGTGGTTTAGGGCTTTCACCCGTGATAAAGCCATTGGGCAATAGACGTTTTAAATCTTCCATCACCACGCTACGTTGCCCATTTTCTAAGGCACGTTGCGCTAGCATCTCAAGATTGGTACACACACGGCGAGTCGAGCCGCGCACTGCGCCAACCAGTTCAGCCAGCACATGCTCATCAATCGCCACTTTTGGGCTATACACCCCAGCCAGTAGCACCGCATCCGCCACGCTTGCAGGTTGCGCTTGCACCCAATTCAAGACGCGCCCGTGGAATCGCTCCCATCGCTCAAGCTTACGTGGTAGCATTTCTTCACCAATGATGATGATTGTGCCTTGACTAGACTCATAAATATCCCGAATCATCTCAACTTTCCCAGAGGCAGTTGCCAAGTGGTCAAACTCATCTACGATGAGCGGCTTACCACTTTTCGACAACTCACCAGCGATTAGCTGTAGCATCCCAGTCGCGGTACCAACGGGTGCGATATTCATCTCACGCAGTACTTTTTCAAGAAATGACTTCTTGGTATCGATACTGGACGCTTGCACGTAGTACGCACGGGTATGCGTTGCCACATAGCTTGCCGCAACCGACTTACCAAAGCCGCTGGGCGCATAAAACACACAGATACCGGGTAAGTTGTAGTGGCGGTCAGACGTGCGAGCAATCGCATCATTAAGCACGGCCACATTGGTCACTTGGGCAATCCCACCTACCACTTGCACAGGGGCAGAATTGACATTTTTTGCATTTTCTTTCATAATAAAATTTCCAAATTTACTGTATTTCGATAACAAAGGACGGCTATCCCCAGTTATCACCTAGTCATAGCGTCTATTCATTCACTTGGATAGACGTTTTGCTATTTCCTCCTCTCGTTCAAGTTGCTCTAAGTGCGCTTCATGTTGCGCCATCTTAATTCGCCAAGTTTTCGACAAAGCGAATAACTCATGAAAATCAAAATCGTTAGAATCCAGTGTTTCACCAGCTTTGTAGCGACTATCTAACGCCAACCAACGCTCAAACCTATCATCATCCGTTTCATTCATGATTTTCATATCTGGCACATCATTGACGGCACTGGTCATCATTGGCTTTGGCATTGAGATAACCTCCACCGCTTCAGCTTCGATAGTTTTATTCAAGGTTGCAAACGCTTTATCAATCTGCTCTTGAGGTAGTCGCATGGTATCGATATGCTCAAGCACACGGCTTGGCGACATCGTGTCTAAGATGTCATTACGTTTCGCATCCACCCGTTTAAGCTGACCTTTTGCCCGTTTCTCATGGGCTTGCTCAATCACAGATTGGGCAAAGTAAGCGCGGGTATTAGCCTCAAACTTCGCCACAGCAAGCAAGCGACCAGTCACATCACGCACCCACACCTGTTCAGGGTCATGGATGTCATAACCGACATGTACTGTCTCACCGTGGTACTGCTCAAGCTCACGGCTAAAGTACACATGGTTAAACATACGCACCTCACCACGTAGCACCTTGCGCTCAATGTACGGACGGAATAGATCAACCATATCCGCCTCACGCACCTGCACCACAGGCTTGCCCATGTTTGCCATCATTGCCAGTTTCTCATCCCACACTTGTTGCGGTGTCAAATGCTCCTTGCGACCTGTCAACTTGTTATGGCGTCTTGGGTGCGCATGGTGTGGACGGTTGTTATAACGTTCTACCTCATCACGGCATAGGGTCATAAAATCATCCCAAGCCAGTAGCAGCTTCGACTCGCCAAACGTTGCGATATCTTTACGTGTTTTCTTAAACACTTTCTGGCGGGCTTCTTTATCCATATCCACGCCGATATAGGTTGGCAACCGCTTCGCTGCCTGTATCCATATCGACTTGTGTGAGCGTTCCACGATGCCCTTTGCTTGTGAGTTGTAGGGTAGCGAGTGGGTCAAAGTTGAGCCCAATCTATCCATCAAGCCCGACCCATCACGGCTCATCATGGCGTTTTTATAACCACTACCATTGTCGACATAAAACAGCGCCATCACCCCATTCCAAACCACCGCCACCCGAATTGCATCCAGTACTGCCAAGCCACTTTCAGCCAAATCAATCGAAAACCCGACCAACTTACGACTAGCCACATCAATAATGGCGGTAATCTCTGGGCGAAATGGTCGACCCGATATGGGATGAGCCACTTCGGCATCAAAGGTATGACCATCGGCGGTATACACGTCAGTGGGGAACAGCTCAGACGTATCACGGCGAATAAACGGCTGGATATTTTTAAGCTCACGCGCCCCCATGCGTCCACGTTCCAATTCGACATTGCCCACATGGGTACGCAAAAAATAACTAGCCTGTGCATAAGTCGGCACATTTTCACCGCCCATCACATTGACCAATTCACGCATGACCATCGACAGGCTAGGCTTAGTCGGCTGCCCCCATAGCTTGAGCAAGGTCGCACCCCACACTGGCATGGTTACATCACGGTGTTTTGGGGCAAGTACTGCCACAAGGCTGTTATCACCTGCATTTTCAGCGAGTTTTAGCCAATTAAACAGCGTGGCGCGGCTTACTTTGGCATTGCCATCTTTACCGGCTTTCGCATTGGCACGGCGCACGGTGTCAGCAAGGGTCGCGGTTAGCTGACCGTTTTTGCTATCCGTGGCGAATTTTTCGACGGCTTTGGTTTTGCCCAGTAGGTCAGCCATATCTAAGACATGGCGCACGATAGCAAGGCGAGCGGTACCGCAGTCACG
>CALJUC010000135.1 GCA_937975585.1 uncultured Moraxella sp.
ATCTTGCGTTGGCGACGCTCTTCCATCACCACTTGGCGTTCAGCGACAAAGTCCGCTTCATTCAGTTGTAAATTGGTCATGCGGTCGGCTTCAAGCTCCAATGCCAGTCCTAAGCGATTGGCCGGAAAGACCTCATAATAGGCGGTGTAGTCGTAACTGGTGAAGGCATTGTTCGAGCCGCCAAACTTGGCAATTAAACGTTCGAAGTCTGCTGCGGATACGTTTTTGGTACCTTTGAACATCATATGCTCAAGTAAGTGCGAAATACCCCCGAGGTGTTCGGGTTCATCGGTGGCGCCGACACGATACCAAACTTGGCTAATCACCACAGGTGCGCGATGGTCTTCTTTGATAATCACTTTAAGGCCATTATCGAGCGTATACTCATGGCGCGTGCTATCGATTGATTGTTGCAATTGTTGACTGGTGCTGACGGGCGTTTTATTAATTGGTGTCGTACTCGCGCCTGGGTTTGTTAATGTAGCGATTGTGCTGTTTGTTGGGCTAGGTAACGTGGCAGGTGTGGTGCTGCAAGCCGTAAGGCTGATAGCCGCAACAAGAGAAAGTGTTAAGGATGTATATTGAAAAACAGCACGCATAATTGACTCAACTTGATTAATAATCGTAATTTATTAAAGAGGGCAAAAATCAGCTTTATCATTACTGAATTTTAAATGGCTGAAGCCTTGGCAAAACCAGCGTTATGATGGCATAAAACAGCGTATGATAAAATAAAATTGCATAATTTTACCAAGCGGCAAACTTGTATCAAGGTTGGTCGACAGCATATAAATTGACATAGCAAATTTTTATCGTCATAAGAAAAGTATGGCGAAGCTATGAGCAAGGGTTAAACCTATGCTGTAGGTTACATTACAGGGGCGACAATGCTACAATTAGCCAATAATAATTTTTGACAGGCAATAAGCGCATGACTGACCAACCACACAACAATGACAATAACCCAACGCCACAGCGCGTGGTAATTAATTTAAATCCGAATTTGGCAAACTTGGACGATGCCACCATTCCCAATATGCCGGTGCAAAATGTGCCAATCATTGACACGCCACGCCCAAGCGCACCCACGCCAACGATACCGCAAGCCGCACCTGCGGTATTATCAACGCCAACGATAACCCCTCAATCGGCGCCAACCCCACAGCCAGTGCCGACCGTTGCAAAAGTTGAGTCACCAATTACCACGCCTGCACCGTCAACACCAGTCCACACAGACACGACATCAAGTCAAGAAAACAAAGGTGGTTGGTTTAGCCGAATGAAGCAAGGCTTAACCAAAAGCCGCAAAAACTTTACCGAAGGTTTAACCAATATCTTGATTGGTGGTAAAGAAATTGACGATGAATTGCTAGAAGAGGTCGAAGACCAATTATTGGTCGCGGATATTGGTGTCAATGCCACCAATCGCATTATTAAGAACTTGACCGAGCAGACCGCGCGTGGTGATTTGATTTACTCACATTCGCTCTATAAAGCATTGCAACAAGAGTTGACCGATATCCTAACGCCAAAAGTTGCGCCATTGGTCATTGATAGCAGTAAAAAACCCTTTGTGATTTTGATGGTCGGCGTCAATGGTGTGGGTAAAACCACGACGATTGGTAAACTTGCTAAGCGCTTACAAGGCGAGGGCAAATCCGTGATGCTGGCGGCAGGTGATACCTTCCGTGCGGCAGCGACCGAACAGTTACAAGTATGGGGCGAGCGTAATAACATTCCGGTGGTGGCACAAGGTCACGGTTCGGACAGTGCCTCGGTGATTTTTGATGCCATGCAATCAGCCAAAGCCAAAAATATCGACGTCTTAATTGCCGATACGGCAGGTCGCTTGCAAAACAAGACCAACCTTATGGAAGAGCTGAAAAAAGTCATCCGTGTGATGCAAAAAGCTGATCCAACCGCGCCACACGAAGCCATGATTGTCCTCGATGCGGGTACAGGTCAAAACGCACTCAATCAAGTACAAATCTTTGATGAAGCGGTGCCATTGACGGGCGTGACGGTCACCAAGCTAGACGGTACTGCCAAAGGCGGAGTGGTGTTTAATATTGCAGAGAATACCAACGTACCGATTCGCTTTATTGGTGTGGGTGAAAAAATCGATGATTTGCGACCTTTCCAAGCCGAGGATTTTGTCAAAGCGTTGTTTGAAAAAGAAGAAGACTGAGATAAACATAAGTAGAAATAAAGCATATGTCTAAAAAATGTGCAGAGTTATTAGCCAAAAAACGCCTAAAAATCACCTTTATTGAGAGTGCGACCGCAGGCTATCTGTCGCATCGCTTATCGTTAACCCCTTATTCAGGCGATATATTGATTGGTGGATTGGTATGCTATGACTTGTGTGTCAAAACTGATACCCTGCATATTTCTCCCAAATTGATTGAAAAATACAGTGCCGAGTCTGCACAAGTAACCCAAGAGCTGGTAAAAAAATCGCTTAATTTATTTAAGTCAGATGTGTATGTGGCGTGTACGGGATTACTAAAACGTGGCGGCTCAGAAACCCCTGAAAAACCAGTCGGCACATTTTTTTATTGCATCTATTATCAAGGTACTTAT
>CALJUC010000136.1 GCA_937975585.1 uncultured Moraxella sp.
CATTGGCGTGACTGGAGTTCAGACGTGTGCTCTTCCGATCTGATGTGTTGTTTGGGCTTTTTTCTTTAGAATTAAGTTTGTGAAAGAGTTTAATTGCTTAGGCTATTTTAATAATTAGTTGTTACCGCTTAATTTTGAGCGAGCGATTAGTAAAAATGGGTAACGGTATATCATGACAGTGCGAATGCTCGCCTTAAGCTTACTGCTAGGATGGTCAACATTCACAGCTGCGCAAGCGAAGGTATATTATTTTGGCGTGCTAGCACCGCGCGGTGCTTCTATGGCGCAACACCAGTGGCAACCTTGGTTAGATAGCTTTAACCAACGCCTAAATGGTGATTCGTTGGTATTGGTGCCACTGGATTTAGCACAAGTACAACAAGCATCTACCCTTAAATAACTGGATTTTCTTGTCGCCCCGCAATCACAGTTTGTGCGCCTTGATACCACTGGTTGGCACTGGCTGGCTACCCTCCAATCCCAACCCACCAATCTGTCCAATCGTCAGCAAGTGGCATTTAATCAGATTGGCAGTACAATTTGGGTCAAAAAACGCAGCCCCATTCGCACACTCAATGACTTGGCGTATTACGATGTCGCAGCCGTGGATCGGCAAGCGTTTGGCGGTTATTTACTGGTAGCGCAGTTGTTACAGCGTCAAGGCGTGCAACTGTCACCGCAGCGATTACATTTTTTGGGTTATCCGATTGAGCGCACCTTAATCAGCTTGGCTGCGGATAAGGTCGATGCCGCGATTGTCCCCTTATGCCTCATGAAAGAAATGGCTGCCAATGGCGTTCTTAACCTCCAAGACTATCGTGCGATTAATGCGGTACTGACAGCCGATAGCACACTTCATTGTGTCAGTTCTACCAAGACCTATCCAAACTGGACCTTGGCTGCGACACCGACTGCCCCATCAACATTGGTACAAGCACTGCATCAATTTTTGTTTTTGCCGACCAGTCAAACCAACTCGCAATTGATTTGGTTGCCCGTACAGTCCAGTCAAGAAGTCGAGCAGGTTTTTATCGAGTTACAACAGCATCCCTCGCAACTTAGCTTAACCCAACAAGTTGAACAATGGGTGCAGCAGCACCGTTGGCTGTTTGGGTTAGGCTTAATCGCTTTAGCAGTGACCTTAATTAACTATGTTTGGATGAGTTCATTGGCATTGCGCCAACGCCGAAAAATCTTAAAGCAACACACGCTATTACAAGATTATGATAAACGCCTTGAGCGCAATCAACGCTTGTCATTAATGGGTGAAATGAGTGCCGGTATCGCGCATGAACTTAACCAACCCTTGGCAGTGATTCAAAACTATACCCAAGGTACTTTACTACGGTTAAATAAAGGCACCTTAGATAACGATGCCATCACTTTTGTACTCAATAATATTGCCAGTGAAACCCAGCGCGGTGCTAATATTATCCAAAATATCCGCCAGTGGTATGCCACCCAACCCAACACCCCACCACGGTCGATGTGTTTCGCGTGATTGAACAAGCCAAACGTTCCTTAGGTGCTATGCTGACGTTACAGGTCTATTTTCAAAGTACGATTACCCAGTTATATTTGCCCGCGTTTTTATTAGACCAATTAATGATTAATACCTTACTTAATGCACAACAACAAGGTGCGACCATGGTTTGGTTAACGTTACATCCCTGTTTCATTGACGACCAGCCCTATATTGGCTTACAAATCACTGATGATGGGGTGGGTTTAATGAGGGGCAATTGGCACATATTGAACAAAATAAAACCCAGTCACAGCCACGCCCCTTTGACTCGACAAAACCGGATGGTATGGGCATGGGACTGCTTATCTGTCAGCGATTGTGCCAGTCTGTTGGTGGCTTTATGACCCTTGATAATGTCGAATTAACCACTTGGTTAGCGACTAACACGCTCGCCCCCACTCAACCGTTATCCAAACCCCGCCATCAGACCGGCGCGCAAATCAGCTGTTATCTGCCGCAAAAAACCACATCCCATACGTGATTTTTTATATTGACCTGTTAATATATTGACGCCGCTTCTAACACGCTATTATCTGACGAGTAATAACCATGATTTCTCCCTCGCTTACAACCCAAACACCCACCCATAGCATTCCGGTGCATGTGGTCGATGACGATATTCAGGTGCTCAATTCGTGTGGTTTTTTATTGAGTAGCATTGATATCGAAGCGACGCTTTGGCACAGTGCAAGCGATTTCTTGGCAGGGGTAGACACAGCAGAGCCTGCCGTGGTGATTAGCGATATTATGATGCCAGGACTGGATGGCAAGCAGCTACAACAGCGACTATTACAGCAGCAAAGTCCGATTGCCATGATTGCCCTAACCGGTCGTGGTGAGGTTAGCGATGCGGTGACTATGCTAAAACTGGGCGCGGTCGATTATTTGGAAAAACCGATTTCGTTATCGCGGCTGCAAACAGCCATCGACAGCGCTTTTCAAGTCACCCAACAAAATCTTGAACAGCTAACCGCTAATCGCTTGTACTTGACGTTGACTGATAAAGAACAGCAAGTCGCACAAAAAATCGTTGATGGTAAAATTAACAAGGTCATCGCTGATGAGATGCATATTTCTAACCGAACCGTTGAAGTCCATCGTTCCCATATCATGGAAAAAATGCAGGCAGAACACTTAAGCGAATTAATTCAAAAATTACTCCGCATATAACGCTTAACTTGACTGGCTTTGCTTGTTTACCCAATAATCTGACCTATAGTTACCTATAGTCATTAGGCGCTATTAGGTTGTTAGATAAAAGCTTATTATCCAAGCACCCTACCGACCTTAAAAATCAGAGCCTGACTGAGAAACACATGGATACTACAGACAATCGTATTCAGCGTTTGCGATTAAGTCCAAAAGGGAGGTGATCAGCTAAACCCAAACCATGCAAAACCATGCAAATCAAACACGGAAAAATCGGCAAATAATCTGATTATTTTTTACTCAAATCCGGTAAGTGATAATCAAATGCAACCGCCGCGATTCGCAGACCCGTTGTCGTCAAGGTACTTAACAACAGTATCAACCACGGTTCAATGGTGGTGTAAACAGCAAGACATGCATAGACCCAACCACCGACCAACGCACACATTGCGTAGGGTCGATGGTCAAAAAATGCAGCTGGCATCTCACCACAGGCAATATCTCGCATCACACCACCAAATACACCAGTGATAATCCCCATCATCACAGATACTGCCATCGGCATACCTGCTATCAATGCCGCTTGCACACCCGATGCCACGAATAACCCAAGCCCCAAGGCATCAGCAAACTGAATACCGGCTGGCGTAATGTGAAAACGGCGGCGACTATTCACAATCATCACAAAGCCTGATACACCAAACACCAACCACAGTATCGACTCCTGACCGACCCAAAAAAATGGCCGTTTCTCTAGCAGAATATCCCTTAGCGTGCCACCACCAAAAGCGGATAAAAACCCCAAAACTGCGACCCCAAATACATCCATACGATTGCGGATACCAGCAAATATGCCCGATAAGGCAAACGCCAACGTACCAATGACTTCTACAATAAGCCGTAATGACTCACCCCACACGGTCAAATCCGAAACGTTTACGCTAAACAATACCCTTACCTCGTTGATTTATTAAGAGATGGCACGAACCAAAATGCCAATACGGCTGCACTTTTCTACCATAAATTAAGACTTGTGATAGAGTATCATTTATTCAAAGACGCAGACGAACTATTTGACAGCAAAGTCGAATGAGATGAACGTCTGCTTTTTAAATTTGGAGTGGTACGCGCAAAGGCGAAGCATAATGCTAGGGTTTATCTATCTCCCCGTTTGCCCTAAATCAATTTTTCCACCGTTTTTTTCTTCCAAACAAACTGATAATACAAGCCTTGCAGGATGCTCATGGTGATAAAATTCGCCACATACGCCCACCAAATACCTTCTAAGCCAAAACGACGGCTTAACAAAAACGCAAACGGCAACTCTACCAGTGCAATACTGGCAATACTCACAAACATCGGTTGCCACACCATCCCTGTCGCCCGCATCATGCCACTAAAAATCGTGCCTGTGCTAAACAACAAAATACTCCACAGCACGATATGTAACAGCTGTTGAGCCATCACAATGACACTCTCATCGGTGATAAATAACGCCATCAGACTGCGAGAAAATAGATACGCCAGCAATATCAAGCCCCCTGTGACCGCTAAATTGGTCAAAAGTGCGGTGCGGGTGACGCTATTTAACGCCGTGGTTTGCCCTGCCCCAATGGCTTGGGAAGCAAAAATCGATGCGGCAATGGCGATAGAGATGGCAGGGAACTGCACGTAGTTTAATACCTGATTGACTGCCCCATACGCCGCCGTGGCATGTGAGCCAAAGCTATTGATAAGCCCAATAATCACCAGCCCCGATATCGCCCCTGTCACCATCTGAAACGCTGTCGGTAGCCCCAAGCGAATCACCTTGCGAGCAATATCAGGCTGAATACGAATGTAGGATAACAGCACGCTATCCAGTTGAAGTGGGTGATTTTTGTAGCGGGTATAAATGTACAAATACAGCAACACCAAAAACTGCGAAAGCAATGTCGCAATCGCAGGGGCTGCAATGCCGAACTGGGGTAAACCAAACCAGCCCTTTATCAATGCAGGGGTAACCACCAGCCCAATCACAATCGAAATCCCCACCGCCAACAGTGGCGTGACCGAATCGCCTACCCCACGCAATAGCGACGTATAAGCGATAAATAAAAACAACAGCGGACTACCCATCAGCATCAATCTAGCATAGTCGGTCGCCATCGTTTCAATGTCCGCAGGTACGCCCATTTGTACGATAATAAACCGACGCAACAAGCTACCCAGCACAGCGATAACCGCCCCCATGATAAGAATAATGGCAAAGCTATTGCCCGTGATACGTTTGATTAAATCGTAATCTTTTGCCCCCCAGGCTTGTCCTATCAAAATCGACGAACCCGAAGCAATACCAATGATAAACGCCAATAAAAAGAACAATATCGGGGCAAATACCGACACCGCCGCAATCGCCTGCACCCCCAATAACTGCCCGACAAATACGGTGTTAATCGTCCCTGACAAGGACTGCAAAATATTGGTCAATAACAAAGGTAGCAAAAAAATGATAAAGGGTCGCCATAGTGTGGCAACCGAGTCAAAATTGGGTAACGCGTTGGATTTTTTCATGGT
>CALJUC010000137.1 GCA_937975585.1 uncultured Moraxella sp.
CATGCTCATGGTCGATAGCATGGCCTTGCCAGTGGCCGAAAACGTTGCCGGTACACGCACCCCTGCGCGAAAGGTAAACCCTAAGGGAGAAGGTGAGTCATGACACGCCAAAAATACCACTTCGCCTTTGTCCCAGTCGATGGTTGATAAGGTAATCGTTTGCGCGAGCAAAATCTCATGTTGGTTTATTAGCTCATGAAACAGGCGAATCACATCTTGTTGCTGCTCAAACTTGCCCGCCCAATACATCAAGTACGAGCCTAAGTAAAAGCGATTATCCGCATCTTTGTATACCAATCCTTTTTGTAACAAGCTTTGCAAAATGTTATGGGTGGTACTACGGGCAAAATCCAGCTGTTTTGCGATGTCCGCTGAGGTCAAGGCGATATTACTCGCGGTAATACAATCTAAAATTTGAAAGGCCTTATCCAAGGCGGGTACGCTGTTAGTGGTCGAAGTTGTCATTGATACTCCAAAAATATAATCCACAAAATCCCAAAAATTATCATAAAAAAAATTTTAATCAGGTATTGCTATTTACTAAAAACTATCCCTATAATGAAATTGTTCAGTACATGGAATTATTGTTCAATATACTGAACAAGTCAAGTATTAAAAGAATAATAGTTTTATTATATATGATATGGCAATGCTGCAGATACATAGGCTAAGGCTAGCGTCAGGAAGATACCATAGCAGTCTATTGACCGACCATCATAGAATAGATGGGTCAACTATTGATAATCCGCAAAGATAATGCGTCAAGTCAACGATAACACAAAGGAGCTGTATTGATGCTAACACTCACCGATCCCACCTTAATCAAAAACCGCGCCTTGGTAAATAACCAATGGGTTGAAGCGGCTGACCAAGCACAGATTGATGTCACCAACCCATTTGACCAAAGCGTCATTACCACCATTCCAAGCTTAAGCCATGACCAAGTGGTTGACGCTGTGGCGCATGCCACCGAAGCCCAAGTTGAGTGGGCGAAACTGACCGCCAACCAACGCGCTGCTGTATTACAAAAATGGGCAGACTTGATTGATAGTCACAAAGAAGACTTGGCGATTATCATGACCAGCGAACAAGGTAAACCACTGACTGAGTCGCGTGGTGAAATCGCTTATGCCAATAGCTTTATTCGTTGGTTTGCTGAAGAAGGCAAGCGTATCTATGGTGATGTTATTCCGGCAACCAATGCCAGCCTTCGTTATGTCATCTTAAAACAACCGATTGGCGTGTGTGCTGCCATCACACCGTGGAATTTTCCCGCTGCGATGATTACACGTAAAGTCGCACCTGCCCTGGCGGCGGGTTGTACCATGATTGTCAAACCGGCAACAGAAACCCCATTAACCGCACTGGCATTGGGCGAATTGGCGGTACGCGCCGGTGTGCCTGCGGGCGTGTTGCAGATTGTCACGGGTAAATCCTCGGTGATTGGTGGGGTTCTGACTTCAGACGAGCGTATTCATAAGTTATCGTTCACGGGTTCTACCGAAGTGGGTCGTAAGCTCATGGAACAGTGTTCATCAACAGTGAAGAAGCTATCGATGGAATTGGGCGGTAATGCACCTTTTATCGTGTTTGATGATGCCGATTTGGAAAAAGCGGCAACGGGCCTGATAGCCTCAAAATACCGTAATGCTGGTCAAACCTGTGTCTGTGCCAACCGCGTGTATGTCCAAGCCGGTATTAAAGATAAGTTCTTAGAAATTTTTAAACAAAAAGTCGATGCATTAAAAGTCGGTGATGGCCTTGTGGCAGGCACCGAGGTTGGCCCACTGATTAATCAAGATGCCCTTAGCAAAGTTGAAGCCTTATTAAACGATGCGGTTGATAAAGGCGCGACCGTGGTAACCGGTGGCCAAAAGCACAGCGCTTCTGACCTAACCTTTGCACCGACGATTATTACCGATATCCAAAGCAGTATGGATATTGCCCATCAAGAGATTTTTGGTCCGATTGCGCCTGTTTTTGTGTTTGAAACCGAAGCCGAAGTGATTGCCCAAGCCAATGACACCATTTATGGACTAGCCGCGTATTTTTATACCCAAAATATGGCGCGCTCATGGCGTGTATCAGAAGCCTTAGAGTATGGCATGGTTGCCCAAAATACGGGTTTATTATCGACTGAGGTTGCGCCGTTTGGTGGCGTCAAGCAATCAGGTTTTGGCCGTGAAGGCTCAAAATACGGTATCGAAGAATACGTCAGCATCAAATACTGGTGTGCGGATGTTAGCGAATAACTAATCTAAATTAAATTTTATAACGACAACTGAACCAACGTGAATAAAAGGAGTTTATCATGAGCACAACCAATAACGACAATCTACTAGCCCGCCGTAAGAACGTGCTGCCGAATGGCTTAGGCGTTGCGTTCCCTATCTTCGCTGATAAAGCCAAAAACAGCGAGATTTGGGATGTAGAAGGCAAGCGCTATATCGATTTTATCGGTGGTATCTCGGTACTTAACACCGGTCATAGCCATCCTAAAATTGTTGAAGCCGTGACCGAGCAATTACAACGTTTTTCGCATACTTCAGCCCAAATCGTTAACTACGAAAGCTATGTCACCTTGTGTGAAAAGCTGTGCGAAAAAGCCCCTATCAGCGGTGACAAAAAAGCCTTTTTGCTGACCACCGGCGCAGAAGCGGTAGAGAATGCCATTAAAGTCGCGCGCGCCAAAACAGGGCGCCCAGGCGTGATTGCCTTTGTCGGTGGCTGGCATGGTCGCACCCTGCTTGCCATGGGTCTAACCGGTAAGGTCATTCCGTACAAAAAAATGTTTGGCCCAATGCCAGCATCTATTTTTCACGCCCCATTCCCAGCGCCTGAAAATGGCATCAGCGAAGAAGACGCATTACGCGGCTTAGAGATGATTTTTAAAGCCGATATTGACCCATCAGAAGTCGCGGCAATGATTGTTGAGCCGGTACAAGGTGAGGGCGGTTTCCACCAGTTAACCCCATCATTTGCCAAAAAACTGCGTGAAATCTGTGATAAGCACGGTATTGTATTGATTTTTGATGAAGTACAGTGTGGTTTTGCGCGTACGGGTACGTTGTTTGCCACAGAGCAACTGGGTGTTGAGCCAGATTTGATGACCAGTGCCAAAAGCTTAGCAGGTGGTTTCCCGATTTCAGCCTTGATTGGTCGTGCTGAGGTGATGGATGCGCCATTACCAGGT
This sequence comes from uncultured Moraxella sp., assembly GCA_937975585.1. GTDB lineage: Bacteria > Pseudomonadota > Gammaproteobacteria > Pseudomonadales > Moraxellaceae > Faucicola. The sequence goes on from CALJUC010000137.1 coordinate 3,194, forward strand.
GGTTTAGGCGGTACGTATGCCGGTAGTCCACTGGGTACGGTAGCCGCGCTAAAAGTGCTCGAAATCATCGAAGAAGAAAATCTGCTTGAGCGTAGTAATCAAATCGGTACCAAGATTGCCAATTTTCTAACCGGCCTTAATAACCCGAAAATTTCGTATGTCCGTCACAAGGGCGCGATGCTGGCCTTTGACTTAGTAAATAGCAATGGCGAGCCAGACGTTGAGGCGACCAATTCACTGAAAGCTAAGGCATTTGAAAAAGGCTTGTTATTGGCTTCATGTGGTATGTACTTTAATACCATTCGTGTGATGGTGCCATTGACCGTGGAAGACAACGTGCTTGATGAAGCATTGGCTATCATTGAACAAGCTTTAGCCTAATAACAAACGAAAGAATAATCTGCGTTAACCAACACTGAAAGCATAAACCCAAGCGCAATGGTTCAAAATCTCTGATTCGCTGCGTTATGGGTTCGTGCACCCTAAAAAACGATAACTACCGGTGATGGCTTAACAAAAGCTAACTTATGGACTATAGGGAGATAGCCATGGAAAGCACAACAATACAAAAAGCGATTGTATCCAATGAATCCACCAGTTTGAAAGGTGGATTAAAATCTCGGCATTTAAGTATGATTTCAATTGCCGGTGTGATTGGCGGCGCATTATTTGTCGGCTCGGGCAAGGTCATTGCCAGTGCTGGCCCTGCTGCGATTTTAGCCTACTTAGCCGGTGGTCTGTTAGTGGTATTGGTCATGCGTATGTTGGGTGAGATGGCGGTTGCACATCCGGATACCGGCTCATTTTCAACCTATGCCGATCGTGCGATTGGACGTTGGGCGGGATTTAGTATCGGTTGGTTGTATTGGTACTTCTGGGCACTGTTGATGGGTTGGGAAGCGTATGTTGCAGGCAAAATCCTAAACCTTTGGTTCCCCATGATACCGATATGGGGCTATATGCTCATCGTGACCTTATCACTGATGTTTGTAAACATGCTCAATGTCAAAAATTATGGTGAATTTGAGTTTTGGTTTGCCTTAATTAAGGTTATTGCAATTGTGGTGTTCTTGATTGTCGGTAGCTTGGCTGTGATGCATTTATGGCCTTGGGGCGTGGCAGCGGGGGCAGTGGGTATGACCCATCTAACGGATCAAGGCTTTATGCCAAATGGCTTTAGTGCGGTGGTGACTGCGTTGCTCGGGGCGATGTTTGCCTTTATTGGGGCTGAGATTGTCACAGTAGCAGCCGCTGAGTCTGAGAACCCCAGTAAAGAAATCGTCAAAACCACCAAGTCTGTGGTATGGCGTATTACTTTATTCTATGTCGGCTCTATCTTTATCGCGGTATGCTTGATTCCGTATAACGACCCATTATTAAAAGACCCAACTTACGGTACTTATAGTGTTACCTTGACTGCTTTGGGTATTCCTCATGCGCGTACCATTGTGAACTTTGTGGTACTGACTTCGGTTTGTAGCTGCTTTAACTCGGCACTGTATACCTGTTCACGTATGTTGTACTCATTGTCAAAGCGTGGTGATGCACCGAGTATCTTCCAAGTAACGGGTAAGAAAACCGGTACACCTTGGATGGCGGTTATCGTGTCAAGCTTCTTTGGTTTTGTTGCTATCTTTTTGACCGCGACTGCCAAGATGGATATTTATGATGTCTTGATGTCAGCTACCGGTACTGTGGCATTGTATGTATACCTTGCGATTGCATTCTCGCAGCTAAATATGCGCCGTAAGCTTGAAGCACAGGGTAAGCTGATGACCTTTAAAATGTGGTTATTCCCTTGGTTAACTTACTTGGTCATCTTTATCATCATTGGGTCAATTATTGTCATGATATTTGAAGGTACGTATCGCAATGAAGTTATGTATACCTCAATCTTGGCCGCTGTGATTGTGACGATGGGTGTGGTCGCCCAACGCTTTAATATCGGTACCAAAAATAAACCTGCGACGATACCCGCTGAGGTGGTCTAACTAACCTTAACTAGCATAGTTTACTCTCTCAAACTCTCTGAAAGCCCTGCCCAATACGTTGGTTGGGGCTTTATCTTATCTGTAGTTAACTAAAATAGCCTAAGCAAAAAATTATTACCCTATTTAAATAAAAAACTAAAATAACGCGTCAGCTATTTAATGATGTAATGGGGTTAATCTACCTGTTTATTGGTATTTGCTTTATGGTCACTTTCAGATGGCGCTGTTTTGGCTGGGTTGGATTGTTGTGTGTTGTTTTTATCGGTCTTATGATGTTGCCTGTGTTTACGATAAAGTTGAATCAGCCTTTTTAAAGGTTGTAGTGGGTTAATTAACATACGAAATCCTTACCATAAATGGTTAGATCGGAAGAGCGTCGTGTAGGGAAAGAGTGTCTTCGCCTG
>CALJUC010000138.1 GCA_937975585.1 uncultured Moraxella sp.
GGTCATTAATCAAGTACGGATGAACTTTTTCATATTGCTCATAGAATTGGTTCATGTCGACAACCAAGTCACGAACCACTGGTAAGCCTGGTAAAGGGCGTAGTGTGATTTTTTGTGGCAAGGTGTTCATGTTAATCAAACATGATAGACCGTTCTTACCGTTAATGTTCATACCATCTGAACCACAAATACCTTCACGGCATGAACGACGGAAACTTAGGGTTTCGTCCATTTTCTTGAGGCGAACTAACACGTCAAGCAACATACGATCAGAGTCTAATAACTCAATCGTGTATGTCTGCATACGTGGTGCTGCGTCCTTATCAGGATCGTAGCGGAAAATTTCGATGGTGCGAGTACCTCGGCTCATATTGCTAAACTCCACACTTATAGTGATTAGCTGCTGCCAGCTAAATAATGTAATCGTTTGAAAAACTGTTGGCTAGCAAATCGCAACGCAATTTGCTAGCGATAACTAAATTAGAATGTACGTACTTTTGGTTCAACGTAATCTACGGTCAATGGGCTCTTACGTACAGGCTTATAGATAACACGGTTACCTTCAGAGAACCAAAGTGTGTGTTTCATCCACTCACGATCGTTACGACCTAATGGTGCGTAGCTGTCATCTGCCGGGCGCTCGTAGTCTACTACAGTGTGGGCACCACGACATTCTTTACGCAATGCCGCTGACAACATAGTCGCTTTCGCCACTTCGTATAGGTTTTCAACTTCAAGCGCTTCAATACGAGCCGTGTTAAATACTTGTGACTTGTCACCTAAGTGAACTTGTTTTACTTTGCTTTCAAGTGCCAAGATTTTTTGTACACCTTCATCCATCGATGCTTGGGTACGGAATACACCGGCATGTTGTTGCATAGTGCGACGGATTTCGTCAGCAACATCTTGTGCATTTAAACCATCAGTTGATTGTTGTAGCTTGTTCAAGCGTACTAAAGTTTTATCTAGTACATCTGGTGATAGTGGCTCATAACCTTGACGATCTGATGCATGGAATTCGTCAATGATATGTTGACCTGCTGCACGACCAAATACAACCAAGTCAAGCAATGAGTTCGTACCTAGACGGTTAGCACCGTGAACTGATACACATGAACACTCACCGATTGCGTACAAGCCTTTAACGATTTTTTGGTTCGCGTATAAGCCGTCAGCATCAGTACCTGCTTCTAGGTCAGGCATGACTACTTGACCATGGATATTGGTTGGGATACCACCCATTTGGTAGTGAATCGTTGGTACCACTGGAATTGGCTCTTTAGTGATATCAACGTTAGCGAAGTTTTTACCAATTTCATAAACAGATGGTAAACGCTTCATGATGGTGTCAACACCCAAGTGAGTCATATCAAGTACAACGTAGTCACCATGTGGGCCCATGCCGCGACCTTCTTTGATCTCTTGGTCCATTGAGCGTGATACGAAGTCACGTGGTGCCAAGTCTTTCAAAGTTGGGGCATAACGTTCCATAAAGGCTTCGCCGTCTTTATTACGCAATAACGCGCCTTCACCACGACAACCTTCGGTCAACAATACACCAGCGCCAGCAACACCCGTTGGGTGGAATTGCCAGAACTCCATATCTTGTAGTGGGATACCCGCACGAACTGCCATACCTAGGCCGTCACCAGTATTAATAAAGGCATTGGTAGAAGCTGCGAAGATACGGCCTGCACCACCCGTTGCTAGTACGGTAGTTTTAGCTTGGAATACAGCAACAGTACCCGTTTCTTGGTCAATGGCGATGACACCGTTGATGTTGCCGTCTTTATCTTTTACCAAGTCAAGTGCAATCCATTCGATGAAGAACTGGGTACCTTGCTCTAGGTTTTTTTGATATAGCGTGTGTAATAATGCGTGGCCAGTACGGTCAGCTGCTGCACAAGCGCGTTGTACGGCTTTTTCACCGTAGTTGGCAGTGTGACCACCGAAAGGACGTTGGTAAATCGTACCATCTGCGTTACGGTCAAACGGCATACCCATGTGTTCTAGTTCGTATACGACTTTTGGTGCTTCACGACACATATACTCGATAGCATCTTGGTCGCCCAACCAGTCAGAACCTTTAATGGTGTCATAGAAGTGGAAGTGCCAGTTGTCTTCGCTCATGTTACCTAAGCTTGCACCAATACCACCTTGTGCTGCTACCGTGTGTGAACGCGTTGGGAATACTTTGGTTAGCACAGCGACATTCATACCGCCACGAGCCAACTGTAGTGAGGCACGCATGCCTGAACCACCGCCACCCACGATCACCGCATCAAACGCTAAGGTTTTGATATTGTGGATGGTGTTATCTTGTTTTGTTGCCATTGCTTTAATTCCTAAGCTTTGATTGTCATGAAATATGATTGGTCATTACGATGCGATTCAACTATATAAAGGTTCAGTCAATCAACAAAGGGTAATGCACCGAGAATAGGTCACTAAGCGCTATCATTTTGATAAGCTTAGAAGAAAATCATCACACCCCAGAACAGATATACAATAATTGCAATAATCATTGCCGCTTGTAACACAAAGCGTAAGCCGCTTGATTTAACATAGTCGGTCAATACTGTCCACATACCAACCCACGCGTGACCTACTAACGCTAAGATAGCCAATAGGTTAAATAAACGCATAGGTAGACTTAACATAAAGCCACGCCATAATTCAAAGGTTGGCTCAGGATGGATCAAGAACCAAGCCAACATAACCACTGAATAAACGGCCAAAATTACTGCACTGATACGTTGTACAACCCAGTCACGTGAACCTGAGCCTGTTAAACCTGTTGCACTCTTCATCATAACATCACCCATACAAATGAGGCCACGACCCAAATTGCCGCTAGCACAAAGCCAATGAAGGTCGCTGTACGACCGCTGTTTAGTTCTTCATTCATGCCCATGTCGGCAAATAAATGCTTCATACCCATCACGAAGTGATAGCCTATCGCAGCTACGTACACCCACACTAACAAGCGTACTAACACGTTGCCAAACACGTCAGTGTAGCCTTCAGGTGAGGCTAATGATGCTTGAAAAACCCACAACATCACAGGGATTAAAAGAAATAACACCACACCAGACACACGGTGGGTAATCGAAGCCATAGCAATCGGGTTTTTAGAGTTTACATTGATTACTTGACTTAAAGGAAGGTCG
>CALJUC010000139.1 GCA_937975585.1 uncultured Moraxella sp.
ATATTAACAACCATTGGGGTGTGTTTGGTGAAGTTGGTGCAGCGTATACAGGTGGCTTGAAAGTAACAGACGCATCGGTATCTGGCACATTAACGGGTCTTGAAACAGAAGCAGTAAATAACGAGTTCAAAAAAGATTTACAAGCAGATATCAATGATGAATCTGTTTCAGATTGGATGCCAATCGCTAAAGTGGGTGTAACTTACCGCTTCTAATCAATACTTCGTTATTGATAAAAAAAGACGCTATCTTAGGGTAGCGTCTTTTTTGTTTTTAAAATAATTACTAGGGGATGGGTGTAATTATTTACTCTAAATTATTCAATCACACTACGTGAAAAAACTTCACGCAATTCAAAACTGGTATGTACCTGTACAATGCCCTCGATTCGATTAAGACGATGCAATAAAAACTCCTCATAATGTGACATATCGCGCACCACTGCTTTAATCAAATAATCCTCACTACGTCCAGTCACAATACTACAGCTTACCACTTCGGGAAACTCACACAGCTTTTGTTCAAAGTTGGCAAAGCGTTCGGCGGTATGTTTGTCCATACTAATCGCAATAAATACCGATAACTGATAGCCGAGTCGCTGCGCATCAGTCCTGACATGATATCCGGTAATAATGCCCGCTTCTTCTAGCTGCTTGACGCGTCTTGCGCAAGGGGTAGGGCTTAAATGCACGCGTTCAGCTAACTCTAAATTGCTAATCCGTGCATTGTTTTGCAGTTCAGCCAAAATTGCGTGGTCAATTGCGTCAAGTTTATGGGGTATTTTTTGCATTGGCTGCTCTTATTTTTAAAAATATTAGAGAATTATACTAAAAAAATTAATTTATGTGGTGATATAAAATAAAATAATCGGAATTTAATACTTATTTTAGCGATAAATTGGTGCAGAAATTGGCTATAATGTAAATCATCGAAAAAGGCACTTTTGACATATTACCCTTGTTTAAGCGGCATTTAATTATTGATAGGAATTTGATTATGGCTAACGTTATGCAACCTAAGAATCCAACATTTGACCATCGTAAGTATCAGCCATTCGCGTTTGCGCCTAAGTTAACGGATCGCACGTGGCCAGACAAAGCCATCACCAAAGCACCAATTTGGGCGAGTGTTGACTTGCGTGATGGTAACCAGGCATTGATTGAACCGATGAGCATTGAGCAAAAAATGCGCTTTTTCCATACCTTGGTTGATGTGGGTTTTAAAGAAATCGAAATCGGTTTTCCATCAGCGGCACAAGTGGAATATGACTTTACCCGTGCATTGATTGAGGGTGGCCATGTGCCGGACGATGTGACATTACAAGTATTGGTACAGTCGCGTGAGCATTTGATTCGCCGTACCTTTGAGTCATTAAAAGGTGCAAAACGCGCTATCGTGCACGTGTATAACTCAACTTCAAAAGTACAACGCGATAAAGTCTATCAAAAAGATTTTGATGAAATTATTGCGATTGCGGTAGAAGGTGCGACTTTATTACGTGATTTGGCCAAAGAGTACCCAGAAACTGAGTGGGTATTTCAATACTCGCCAGAAAGTTTTACTCAGACTGAGATGGATTTTGCGGTGCGTATTTGTGATGCTGTATCGCAAGTGTGGCGTCCAGACTTGGGTCAAAAGGTAATTTTTAACTTACCATCAACCGTAGAAAGTTCGACACCAAACTTATATGCTGACCAAATTGAATATTTCTGCCGTAATTTACCAATGCGCGAGCACGTGATTGTAAGCTTACATACCCATAATGACCGTGGTACGGCAGTGGCTGCTAGTGAGTTGGGCTTGATGGCAGGTGCTGATCGTATCGAGGGTACATTGTTCGGTAATGGTGAGCGCACCGGTAATATGGATATTATGGTCATGGCGATGAATATGTATAGCCAAGGCGTGGATCCAAAGCTTGATTTCAGCAATATGAGCGAAATTGCCCAAGTGGTAAGCGAATGCAATCAGTTGCCGATTCACCCACGTCATCCATATGTTGGTGAGTTAGTATTCACAGCCTTTAGTGGTTCACACCAAGACGCGATCAAAAAATCGTTGGATTACAATGAAACATACGCTGAAGAAACCAAAGGTGTTTGGGATGTGGCTTACTTACCGATTGACCCTGCCCATATCGGTCGTGGCTATCAAGACGTGGTGCGTATCAATAGCCAGTCAGGTAAAGGCGGTGTTGCCTACATCTTGCAACGTGACTTTGGCTTTAGCTTACCGCGTTGGACGCAAATTGACTTTAGCCGTGTGATTCAGCGTGAAGCCGAAGCGCGCCAAACCGAATTGACCTCAGATGATGTGATTTCAATCTTTGAAGAAACCTATTTGAGCCAATCCACCTTTGAGTTGCAAGATTACGACATCAAGAACCAAAGCGGCATGGTGCACTTTAGCGGTGCTGTACGTATGAATGATAAAGTCTTACCAATCGAGGGCAACGGTAATGGTGCGTTATCAGCCTTTATTGATGGCTTATCAACCACATTAGGTAAGTCAATTCACGTCATCAATTATGCTGAACATGCGTTAACCCAAAATGACGTGACTAGCACGGATGCGAATGCTGTCGCTTACTTACAGTTGAATATCGAAGGTGAAATCTACTCGGGTATTGCAACTTGTAGCAGCACCGTATCAGCGATGTTAAAAGCAGCTTTGTCAGCCTTGGCACAAGCAACCGTTGCAGATGATGTAACTGCCTGATCTGATGCAATAGCGTAAAATCATAAAAACGGATAGCGCCAAGCGCTGTCCTTTTTTTATGCGTTTTTTATACGCTTAAGAAAAGTAAAATGTCAAAATCTAGCCATCCGAAGCTGCCATTAATCGCAAGACAAAATTATGCTAAAATAGGCAAAAATTTACCCTGAAAGGCCATAGTATGCACGTTGATATTTATAAATTTAGCAAAAAAGACGACTTATATGTCTATATTGCACGTCCTGATTATCCCAATGACACTGATGAAATCAAAGATTGGTTAGCCGTGTTACCAAAAGATTTTCGCCAAGCCTTGGGTCGTGAAAGCTTTGTTATGCACTTAGACTTGGCCACCACTCCGAAACTCGCAAGAGCGAATAAAGACGATGTGCTACAAAAACTCCAAAGCCAAGGCTATTATGTGCAAATGCCACCTGAAGACGTATTGCTTCGCCAAGCCAAGATGAATCTAGCAGAAGCACAACAAAATAAATGGCAATAATTGGCCGAATTTGAACAACTTATGCTAAAATATGACAATTTTTAGCCGCTAACCAGGACGTAGACACAGGTGAACATGGCGTTTATTTCTTTAGACCAGATTGGTAGTATTATTGGTGAGATTGTAGTGTGGTGGGCGCAGCTAGTAAAAGGTGTGCCGCCAGAGAGTCTACCGATGACTGCTTATGTTGGGTTTTCCATCATTGTGCTACTGTTATGGATTTTGGTGGTTCGGGCATTGCCAAAGACGTTAGCGGGCTTAAGCTGGATTATTTTATTCGCGGTGTTATTGACGCCTACCACGTCTTTGGGTACAACGCCAGATATTGCCCCGGCTAGTATTGCAGTGGTTTATGGTATTTTGTTAAAAGATCCTGCGATTATTTTTAATGGCTTGTTACCTATTATGGTCGTGATTACGGTCGGTTGTATCTTAGGATTTTTATGGCAACTCTTGCGTATGGGTATCGAAAAAACCAGTAAACGCAATAAAACACCGCCACCTGCCACCCCTGCGGTATAACAATTATTGCCAATATTCGATAATGTATAGTAAGCTGAAGGTTACCTGATAACGTTCAGCTTTTTTTTCGCCATTTTTGTGGTATTTATCCTTGTATTAAGTCTTTGAAAGACAAATCATTTTAACGGAAAAACCTTATGTTAGCCCAATTTACGAGTACCGATAATTATATCGCCACCGATAGTTTAAAGTTGGCCGTCAATGCCGCCATTACATTGCAAAAACCCTTATTAATCAAAGGTGAGCCAGGGACCGGTAAGACCTTACTGGCCGAAGAAGTGGCAAAAAGTCTGGGTATGCCATTGATCACTTGGCATATCAAATCAACCACAAAGGCAGAGCAGGGGCTTTATGAATACGATGCAGTATCGCGCTTGCGAGATAGCCAACTGGGTGATGATCGCGTGTATGACATTGCTAACTACATCAAAGCGGGTAAATTGTGGCAAGCCTTTACCAGTGAAGAGCGCGTGGTGCTATTGATTGATGAAATTGACAAGGCAGATATCGAGTTCCCGAATGACTTGTTACATGAGCTTGATAAGATGTCGTTCTTTGTCTATGAAACAGGCGAAACCATCACCGCTGATCATCGCCCTGTGGTCATTATTACCTCCAATAATGAAAAGGAATTACCGGATGCGTTCTTGCGTCGCTGTTTTTTCCATTATATCGAGTTCCCGAATAAAGAAACCATGCGTGAGATTGTGGCGGTGCATTTTCCAAATATCCAACAAAAACTGTTGGAAGAAGCCTTGACCATGTTCTATGAATTGCGTGATATCAAAGGGCTAAAAAAACTACCATCGACTTCAGAGTTGATTGATTGGATTCGCTTGTTGTTAGCCGATGAACTAGAAGAAGGGGCAGATATTGCGATTGAGCAATTAAGTCATCCGTCAAATGGCTTGCCGCCGATGATTGGTGCTTTGATTAAAAATGAAGCTGATATCAGTTTGCTACAACGTTTGGGCTTTACGCTCAGTCGTAAATAGGGATTAACGGTGTTTATTAACCTATTTTACACCTTACGCACTTACGGTGTACCCGTGTCAACCCGTGAGTTGCTCGACTTGCATGCCTTGCTCGATAGCGGGATAGTCGTTGCAGATAACGAGCAGTTTTACGCGTTGGTACGTGTGTGTATGGTCAAAGACGAAAAATACTTTGATAAATTCGACCGCGCCATGGCTGATTACTTTGAAGGGCTAGATACGTTGGATATGGATGAGCTGATGAATCGGCTGACCCATATTCCCAAAGAATGGCTTGAGTTAAAGCTTGACCCAAAAAACCTCACCGAAGAACAACGCCGTTTGCTCAAGAAATACGGCTCACTTGAAGAACTAATGAAAGCGCTTGAAGAACGGCTCAATGAGCAAAAAGGCCGTCACCAAGGTGGGAGTAAATGGGTCGGTACGGGCGGTACTTCGCCGTTTGGTGCCTATGGTGACCATCCTGAGGGTGTGCGTGTGGGTGGCGAAAGTCGTAAACGTAGTGCCGTCAAAGTATGGGAACAACGCAAATATCGTAACCTAGATAGCGATAACCAGCTTGAAACACGTTCCATGCAAATGGCATTGCGTAAACTGCGCAAGTTTGCCCGTACGGGTGCTGCCGATGAGCTAGATATAGACGCAACCATTAAAAAAACGGCACAAAAAGGCATGTTGGATATCCAACTACGCCCTGAACGGCGCAACCGTGTCAAGGTCATTATACTGTTTGACATTGGCGGCAGTATGGATAGCTATATCGAAGCCTGTGAGCGTCTTTTTGCGGCTGCCAAAAACGAATTTAAAACCCTTGAATTTTTTTATTTTCACAACTGTTTGTACGATTATGTATGGACGGATAATGCCAGACGCGCGGCTAGTGCGATGCCAACGATGGAGTTACTGAACAAGTATGCCAGTGACTACCGAATAATCTTTGTCGGTGATGCGGCTATGTCACCGTATGAGTTATTATCGCGTGGTGGTAGTGTTGAGTATATGAATGATGAGCCGGGGCAAGTTTGGCTAAAGCGTATCACAGCGCACTTTGATAAAGTAGCTTGGCTAAATCCAGAGCATCAGGGTTACTGGCAGTATACCCAGACGATTGGGCTTATTCGCGGTATTATGGAGGGTCATATGTACCCGATGACGTTAGCGGGAATTGAAGAGATGACCAAATATATGGCACGTTAATGGCTATATTAATATTATTGAGCAACAAAAAAGCCAATCGTCAATGATTGGCTTATTATTATCTTTTAATCATGAGATAAAATTAGTTTGGACCTGCAACGCGCTCAATTACAACGTTACCGGTACCTGTATTGGTCAAACCGATTTGCTTAGCAGCACCATACGATAAATCCATCACACGGCTGCCTGAGAATGGACCACGGTCATTGATTTTGACCACAACACTTTTGCCATTTGATTTGTTGGTAACTTTAACATAGCAGTTCATTGGTAATGAACGATGGGCAGCGGTTAAACCGTTTTGGTCAAAAATATCACCACTTGCGGTTTTTTTACCATGAAACTGACGGCCATACCATGATGCAACACCCGTTTGGCTAAATTTGCTAACGGTATTAGAAGCAACGGCTGACAAACGCTCTAATACATTGCTGTCATTGTTATTCAGGTTGCTGCTTTGGCTAACCAATTGACTGCTCAACGCTAGTGAAGCAACAGGTTGGCGCGCAGATTTGATTAAAGAAGAGGCGTTGTTGTGTTGACGCGATAATTCGGTTAATACATAGTCTAAATTAGATGAAACAGCATTGGCTTGACTCGTCACTGTACCACCGACCATCACGCAACCACATAGGCCCAGTAAACGCATCATAGAACGGGGTGTTGATGACAACTGACGCTTTAGCATAAATACCTCTGAATTCAAAATAAGTAATTAACACATGCCAAGGCGATGGTGTTATGTGTAACTATAGTCGTTAGATGCGGTAACTTGCGCAATAAAACAAGACAAGCACGTTAATAACGATAAATAAATTAAAACTAACGTAAGCCAAATTGATACGGCATGCTTCATTAACATTACACTGAATAAACAAAAATTACTTTGTTTAGTTTTGTAATAGCATCATTTCAATGACCCACAATAAGCAAATTATGGGTAAAAAGCATTATTTTTTATGATAAAAGGTATTAAAAATTAGATAAAAGGTAGAAAATTGGTAAATAGTGGTGTGTTTTGTTATAAATGGGTTACTTATGGGTATGTGATGAAATAGACATTACCAAACCAAAGCCTGCCATTAATGTAATCAAAGCTGTACCACCATAACTAATAAATGGCAAGGGTACACCCACGACAGGTAATATACCAGCAACCATGCCGGCGTTAACAAATACATAGACAAAAAACGACATAGCGATAGCACCCGCTAGCAGACGACCATAGACAGATGTGGTGCGATACGAAATAAATAACGCACGTGCCAACACGCAAGCATACAAGAACATGAGCAGTGAAACACCGACCAAACCGAACTCTTCTGAAAACGCGGCAATGATAAAGTCAGTGTGACCTTCAGGCAGAAAGTGCAAATGTGATTGTGTGCCTTCTAAATAGCCTTTACCTGTTAATCCGCCTGAACCAATCGCCGTTTTTGACTGCATAATATTCCAACCTGCGCCTAGTGCATCCGCTTCGGGATTGAGTAGGGTAAGGACGCGTCTGCGTTGGTAGTCGTGTAATAGATATTCCCACGCCACAAAGACAAAAGGAATGAATAAGGCCACCGCACCACCAATCATCCACCAAGGAAGACCGGCTAAAAACAACACAAACAGTCCACTTGAGGCCACCAGTAAGGATGTACCTAAGTCAGGTTGCTCAGCAATCAGTAAGACAGGTAAACCAATCGCGGCCAGGGTAATTAATACCGTAGAAAGGCTAGGTGGTAAATCACGCTTGGATAAAAACCATGCACATAGCATTGGCATACCAAGCTTCATAAATTCGGACGGCTGCACACTACCAAATCCTGGAATATCAATCCAACGCTGTGCCCCAAGTCGTACTTCACCGATAACCTTGACTAACACCAATAGCAGTACGCCACCCACATAAAAGAACGGAGTGAAATCACGATACATACTCGGTGGCACTTGCGCCATTACAATCATAACCACAAAGGCAATCGTAAAACTCACAGTTTGGCGTATGACCATGCCCATGTCTTGAGCCGATGCACTATATAAAATCGCCAATCCAAACAATGCCGTGACGAACAACAACATCAATAGCCAAGGGTCAAGATGGACGCGTTGCCAAAAAGTGGGATGGCTGTCAGTACCAAAGTGATTAGATTGGCGAGAAAAACGCGATTGCTCAATAAAATTTGACATAGGGCTTTGATAACTAACACTTCAAATAACGGGCTTACATAACGCAATTTCACGGCTGACGACTCACGAGCGTAACAGTCTCGCTTGAGCCAACAGGGGAAATAACAGCAAGAAGATAGGGTAAGTTTTTTTGGCAAGGAAAAGCGCATAAGAACACACGCGGCTGCCCAAGTCGATTATCACGTTCGCCATGTTAAATAGACATGCGCGATAATCGAGGCATAGTTTAGCTTGCTTGGGGCAAGTTTGGTAGCAAAAAAATTGTAATTGGCTATTTTTTTATTGAGGGGATGTTTGCGCTCGTATGGGTTGTCTGAGAAGTCGTTTTTTCCGCTGTCTTTTTAACCTTATTGGTGAGTTTAGGTTTGGGATTGGCGTTTGCATTACCGACTGTGACGATTAAAAATTTATTTGGGTCGACCAATGTGTTATAGCTTGTGTTAACTTGCGTTAAATCTGCTTGCTGCACGCGATTGACATAGTTGGTCAAATAGCTATCGGGTAAATGGTAAAACCCCATCATACCCAAACTACTATTAATGGACGCATTGCTTGAGAGCGATAGCGGAAAACTGTTAATTTAGATCGGAAGAGCACACGTCTGAACTC
>CALJUC010000140.1 GCA_937975585.1 uncultured Moraxella sp.
CTACCAAATCACGAACCGCGCGGCTGTCCACGTGGCGCATCATACAGTTGGTACATGTACTCAGCCAACCGCCTAAAATACCCAAAAGTCCGTAAACCACTATTAAAACTTTGGCGTGAAGCACGCGCCCAATACGCCGATCCTGTCGAAGCATGGGGTAGCATCGTTTCTGATCCTGCCAAAACCGAACAATACAAATCAAAACGCGGTCTAGGTGGCTTTGTGCGTTCCAGTTGGAATGAGGTTAATGAAATCATCGCCGCTGCCAACGTCTATACTGCCAAAACCTTTGGTCCCGATCGCATCATTGGCTTTTCGCCAATTCCAGCCATGTCGATGGTCAGCTATGCTGCCGGTAGTCGCTACTTATCATTAATCGGTGGTGTATGTTTGTCGTTTTATGATTGGTATTGTGACTTGCCACCTGCCTCACCAATGGTATGGGGTGAACAGACTGATGTACCTGAAGCGGCTGACTGGTATAACTCAAACTATATTATTGCTTGGGGTTCAAACGTACCGCAGACCCGTACGCCAGACGCTCACTTTTTTACCGAAGTACGTTATAAAGGCACTAAAACTGTCGCTATTACCCCGGATTATGCTGAAATCTCCAAATTATGTGACCTTTGGCTTAACCCTAAACAAGGTACTGATGCGGCAATGGGTCAAGCCTTCTGTCATGTGATTATGAAAGAGTTTTATCTCAATAATCCAAGTGACTATTTTGTCGATTATGCCAAACGCTACACTGACTTACCGATGCTTGTGATGGTCGAAGGCGAAGGTCGTGAACTGCGTGCAGGTCGATTCCTTCGTGCTTCAGATTTGACAGGTAATCTGGGCCAAGACAATAACCCAGAATGGAAAACCATTGCTATCAACCAAAATGGTGAACTCGTCTCGCCACAAGGCTCAATCGGCTATCGTTGGGGCAAAGAAGACCGTGACGATAAAGGCAAATGGAACATCGAAGCCCGTGACGGAACGACAGGCGCAGAGATTGATTTAGCCCTGAGTCAAAAAGACAGTGGTGATAGTGTCGAAGTTGGACTTGATTATTTTGGCGGCGATGAACACCCTTATTTTGCGGCTGCTAAAGGCGATGCCATTCAATACAAAACTGTACCTTGCCGTACGATCAATCTTGCCAATGGTCAAACTGCCAAGGTTGTCACTGTGTTTGACTTAATGGTGGCTAACTTAGGTATCGACAATGGTCTTGGCGGTCAGCATGTTACCAACGACTATAACGATCCAACAGTAGCAGGCACGCCTGCATGGCAAGAGGCTATCACAGGCGTAAGTCGTGAAAAAGTCATCCAAATTGCGCGTGAATTTGCCGACAATGCTCACAAAACCCATGGTAAATCGATGATTATCATCGGTGCAGGTATGAACCACTGGTATCACCTTGATATGAACTACCGTGGTGTTATCAACATGCTCATGCTATGTGGCTGTATCGGTAAATCAGGCGGTGGCTGGGCGCACTATGTTGGCCAAGAAAAATTACGCCCACAAACAGGGTGGGCACCGCTTGCCTTTGCCCTTGACTGGCATCGTCCGCCACGCCATATGAATGGTACAAGCTTCTTCTATAACCACAGCTCACAATGGCGTTATGAAAAACTCTCTGCGCATGAATTGTTGTCGCCTCATGCCAACAAATCCATGTTCCCAGAGCATATGCTCGACTACAACATCCGTGCAGAACGTGCCGGTTGGTTACCATCCGCACCACAGTTAGACCGTAACCCATTGACGATTGCAGCCGCTGCCCGTGCGCGTGGTATTAATGTTGAAGAGTATGTGGTCGAAAGCTTACAAAATGGTAGCCTAAAATTTGCTGCTGAAAGCCCAGATAACCCTGCCAACTTCCCTCGCAATATGTTTATTTGGCGTTCAAACTTGCTTGGCTCATCGGGCAAAGGGCATGAATATATGCTCAAATACTTGCTTGGTACCAAAAACGGTGTATTAGGTGAAGAAACCGTTGCCGAATTGCGTCCACACGAAGTCGAATGGGTGGAAAATGCCCCTACCGGTAAACTTGACCTAGTAACGACCCTAGATTTTCGTATGTCCTCAACCTGTCTATACTCCGATATCGTGTTGCCCACGGCCACATGGTACGAAAAAGATGACATGAATACCTCGGATATGCACCCATTTATTCACCCGTTGACCGCAGCGACCGACCCTGCGTGGGAGTCCAAAACTGACTGGGAAATTTATAAAGGCATCGCCAAAACTTTCTCAGCGTTATCAGTGAAACATTTGGGCGTCGAGACTGACGTGGTCACCTTGCCGATGCAACACGATAGCCCAGGCGAACTGGCACAACCATTTGGTGGTACTGACTGGAAAACCGCAGGCGTTGCACCTGTACCTGGTAAAAACTGTCCGATGTTTAAAGTCATTGAGCGTGATTATCCTAGCACCTATGCCAAATACACCTCCCTTGGCAGTCTAATGGATACGCTCGGCAATGGCTCAAAAGGTATCAACTGGAATACCGTGGAAGAAGTCGGGAATTTAGGCGATTTAAATTACCGAGTCACTGAGCCAACGGTTGCTCAAGGTCGCCCTCGTATCAACACGGCGATTGATGCGGCCGAAACCATTTTGATGCTTGCGCCAGAAACCAACGGCCATGTAGCGGTCAAAGCATGGGCGGATTTGTCTAAAACCACGGGACGTGACCATACGCATTTGGCAAAATCCAGCGAACATGAAAAAATCCGTTTCCGTGATATCGTGGCTCAGCCTCGTAAAATTATCTCAAGCCCGACTTGGTCAGGGTTGGAGAGCGAAAAAGTGAGCTATAACGCAGGCTACACCAACGTACACGAACTCATTCCTTGGCGTACAATTACTGGTCGTCAGCAGTTTTATCAAGACCACCCTTGGATGCAAGCATTCGGTGAGCAAATGCAACAATATCGCCCACCGATTGATACCAAGGCAACCGAGGCTTTTAGCGGTTATAAATCCAACGGCAACCCTGAAGTGGTACTGAACTTCTTAACACCGCACCAAAAATGGGGCATTCACAGTACCTACTCTGAAAACTTGCTGATGCTGACCCTAAGCCGTGGCGGTCCTTGTGTTTGGATGAGTGAAATTGATGCTCGTAAAGCAGGTATTGTCGATAACGATTGGATTGAAGTGTTCAATGCCAACGGTTCTATCGTCGCTCGTGCCGTGGTATCACAGCGGGTCAAAGAAGGCATGACCATGATGTACCATGCCCAAGAAAAACTGGTCAATATTCCAGGCTCTGAATCAACAGGTACGCGCGGTGGTATCCACAACTCAGTCACCCGTGCCGTACTTAAGCCTACTCACATGATTGGGGGCTATGCACAACAAGCTTACGGCTTTAACTACTATGGTACAGTCGGTTGTAACCGTGACGAGTTTGTATTGGTGCGTAAAGTTGCCAAAGTTGATTGGCTAGAAGGCAAACCAGACGACGAGCTACCAAGACCGCTCGCTACCACTTTAGACTAATAGCAAACGACCTTTGGTGAATAGTAAATAGACATAAGCTTTGTCACACTGCTATTCATCAAATTTTACAAACATGTCTTGCTAACAAAAACATATTCGGAGCAATCCTATGAAAATACGCTCACAAGTTGGTATGGTACTAAACCTTGACAAATGTATTGGTTGCCATACCTGTTCCGTCACTTGTAAAAACGTTTGGACAAGCCGTGAAGGCATGGAATACGCCTGGTTCAACAATGTTGAAAGCAAACCCGGTATCGGCTACCCAAAAGAATGGGAAAACCAAAAAAAATGGAACGGTGGCTGGATTCGTAATGCTGACGGTTCAATCAACCCAAAAATCGGTGGTAAATTCCGTATTCTTGCCAATATTTTTGCCAACCCAGATTTGCCAAGTATTGACGACTACTACGAACCGTTCGATTTTGACTATCAACATCTTCACACCGCCCCAATCAGCGAACACCAACCAATTGCTCGTCCACGCTCGCTTATCACAGGCAAGCGTATGCAAAAAATCGAATGGGGGCCAAACTGGGAAGAAATTCTAGGTTCAGAGTTTGAAAAACGTCGCCGTGACAAAAACTTTGAAAACATCCAAGCCGACATCTACGGACAATACGAAAACACCTTTATGATGTACTTGCCACGCCTATGTGAGCACTGCTTGAACCCAACGTGTGTGGCATCATGTCCATCAGGTGCGATTTACAAACGTGAAGAAGACGGTATTGTATTGATTGACCAAGAAAAATGCCGTGGTTGGCGTATGTGTATCTCTGGTTGCCCATACAAAAAAATCTACTACAACTGGAAAACCGGC
>CALJUC010000141.1 GCA_937975585.1 uncultured Moraxella sp.
CTGGAGTTCAGACGTGTGCTCTTCCGATCTGGTCGCGCGTATCGTGCACTTTGAGCGTCATATCCGTGAAAATAGCCTAGTCGCCGAAGCCTTACCGACCTTGGCAAAAGCTTTTCCGCAATATCGCCGTTTGACCATCAATCAGCTTTGCCAAAAAATGCATAACTTCTATGCTAAACATAGCTTAAACAAACTGCAAAAGCAGATGTTTGAATTTGAACACCGTCCAAAAATGGCGATGAGTGCCTTTGATGCGTATCAGGCATTTTTGCGTAATGATATTGAGCTTGTGCCACTGCGTGAGATTCGCGGACGTATCGCAATGGAAGGCGCGTTGCCATACCCACCGGGCGTGTACTGTATCGTACCGGGCGAAGTATGGGATGGTGCGGTATTGTCCTACTTCTTGGCGCTTGAAGAAGGCGTCAATACTTTGCCGGGCTTTGAGCCAGAAGTGCAGGGCGTGTATTGGCAATACGATGACCGTGGCAACAAACTGGCGTATGCTTATGTGTTGAAAGAATCTGAATAATTGGTGTTTGTTGCAGACAAGCGAGCCAAATTTAAGTATTTGGTTCGCTTTTTTTTGATTAGCGTCTAATACAAAGCGGTATTAGCTGAATAAAACGAGTAAACGCTAAAATTTTGCTATTTTTAAGCCAAAATCCTTTATACTTAAATAATGAACTTTGTAAAAAACTTTGTGGAAAGCATTTATGCGTACTTTATCGACTTTAGATAACGACTTTGCACAGCAACTAGCCGAGTTGCTTGCCTTTGAAACGGTCAATGACCCGCAACTTTTGACCACCGTGGACAATATTATTGCCCAAGTGCGTAAGGGCGGTGATGCGGTGGTCTTAAACCTAACGCAACAATTTGACCGCCATCCGGCTCAAGAATTTAGCGAGTTAGAGATATCATCAGAGCAATTAAAAGCCGCGTTCGACAACTTAGCCAGTGATGTGAAACAAGCGCTCGAGTTATCTGCACAGCGTGTGCGCGAATTCCACGAACACCAAGTACAAAAAGACTGGACGTATACGGAAGCACTGGGCAATACACTTGGGCAAAAAGTTACCCCGCTAGACCGTGTGGGTATCTATGTGCCGGGTGGTCTAGCAAGTTACCCATCGAGTGTGTTGATGAATGCCATTCCTGCTAAAGTAGCGGGTGTCGGCGAGATTATCATGGTCGTACCTGCGCCAAACGGCGAGTTAAATCCTTTGGTATTGGCAGCCGCGTATTTGTCGGGCGTGGATCGTGTATTGACCATTGGTGGGGCGCAAGCAGTAGCCGCGTTGGCGTATGGTACCGAAAGTATTGCCAAGGTCGATAAAATCACCGGCCCAGGTAATAAATACGTTGCTGCGGCCAAACGTGCGGTATTCGGTCAAGTCGGGATTGACATGATTGCAGGGCCATCAGAAGTACTGGTCTATGCCGAAGGCTCGCCCAATGACAACGCGGCATGGCTTGCGATGGACTTGCTATCACAAGCTGAGCATGATGCCGTGGCACAAGCGATTTTTGTGACCACCAGTGAAAAGCAGTTAAATGCGGTCAAAGATGAAATAGAGATCGCCTTGCAGCAATTGCCAAAAGCGGATATTGCGCGTCAAGCGATAGCCAATCGTGGTGCATTGATTTTGGTCAAAGACCGTGCAGAAGGTATCGAAGTGATTAACCAAATTGCGCCTGAGCATTTAGAGCTGTCAGTGGATGAGCCTGAAGCCATGCTAAGCGACATTCGTCATGCGGGTGCGATTTTTATGGGGCGTTATACGCCAGAAGCGATTGGTGATTACTGTGCAGGTCCAAACCATGTGTTGCCAACGTCAGGCACGGCGCGTTTTAGCTCGCCACTGGGTGTCTATGACTTCCAGAAAAAATCTTCAATCATCTATTGCACGCCAGAAGGTAGCCAAGCGTTGGCCAAGACAGCCGATATTTTAGCCGTTGAGGAAAACTTGGACGCGCACGCACGTTCAGCACGCTATCGTGTGCAAAATTAATTAGTTGGTCACACTGCTTACCCCAACCTAAGCGTTGGAGTTTTTTATATTTATGACTGCTTAAAACATAAGTGCTTAAAAGTAGGTACTTAAAATAAGCTACGTGCGATTTTAGCGCTCAGCATTGTAAGAGTATTGCTGATAGTAAACTCACCAGTTGCGTGAGCAAAGGCTTTTAGTAACATTCATACACTGACGCGCGATGCGACAATATGCTATGATTTTGACTATATTTTTATGCAATATTACCCCTATATCATGAATAAAGTTCTATAGTCTTTTAAATTCAGTTTAATACTGCGTCTAGCTTTTATGAAAAACAGGGCTTGCTGTACTATCTTGTGAAGCAGTGTTTTGCATATCTGTGCTGGTTTTTCTTGTCTTAAAATGAATTTCTTTGACGATAACAAACTTTTTGATGACTACATATAACTTTATATAATTTAGAACGCTTATGATGGAATTATTATCTGACCCATCCGCGTGGCTGAGTTTGGCTACGTTGGTGGTACTTGAGATTGTGCTTGGTATTGACAATCTGGTATTTATCGCAATTTTGGCGAACAAACTCCCACCGCACCAACGTGCCAAAGCGCGTAATTTAGGTCTTGGCTTGGCCTTGGTCATGCGCTTAATCCTGTTGTCGATGATGACATGGCTGATTACGCTGACCGACCCGATTTTTACGTATGGCAGCTTTGATTTATCGGTACGCGATATTATCTTACTGGTCGGTGGTATTTTCTTACTATTTAAAGCCACGACTGAGTTGCATGAGCGCCTTGAGGGCAAACCTGAAGCCACCGAAAGCAAACTACACGCAGGATTCATGGCGGTGGTGGCGCAGATTGTTATCTTGGATGCGGTGTTCTCATTTGATGCGGTGATTACCGCCGTTGGTATCGCAAAACACCTAGAGATTATGATGGCGGCTGTGATCATTGCCATGGTAGTGATGGTGTTGGCGGCCAAGAGCTTGACTGAATTCGTCGCACGTCATCCGACCGTGGTGATTTTGTGTTTAAGTTTTCTATTGATGATTGGCTTTAGCTTGATTGTCGAAGGTTTGGGCTTTCATCTGCCAAAAGGCTATCTATACGCGGCGATTGCTTTTTCCATTCTTATTGAAGTATTTAATCAGTTGGCAAACCGCAACAAAGCAAAATACGAGAAGCAAATTCCGATTCGTGACCGCACTGCCGATGCGATTTTGCGCTTGATGGGCGGTAAAGCCGCAAAAGAAAATACGATCACACCAGAGAATAATGCTGAAGCATTTGACTACGAAAGTATGCCGTTTGCCCAAGAAGAGCGCTATATGATTAGTGGGGTGTTGGCGCTTAATGAGCGTGATGTACAGACTATCATGACCCCGCGTAGTGAGATTTCATGGGTCAACCTTAATAGTACGCGTGAAGAGATGCGCCAGCAAGTGCTTGATACCCCGCATAGTTTATTCCCTGTATGTCGCGATAGCATTGATAAAGTCGTGGGTGTGGTACGCGCAAAAGATATTTTGGACTTGCTTAATCAAGAAATTGCCGACTTGGATACCGCGATTAAGCCGCTATTAGCTAAGCAGCAGCCAGTATTTGTGTCTGAAACCATCGATAACTTAAAGCTACTCAATATGCTAAAAAATGCCAAAGGTAACTTAGCAATGGTGATTGATGAATACGGCCAAGTTGCGGGTTTGGTTACACCACTGGATGTGCTAGAAGCGATTGCCGGTGAGTTCCCTGATGAAGATGAAACCTTAGAAATCGTGCGTCATGAGGACTACTGGTTGGTAGAAGGTACAGCAAGCTTACACCAGTTGCGTTTGGAGTTAAATGACCCAGAATTATTGATTGATGCCGACCAGTTTACCATCGGCGGTTATATCATTGCGCAGTTGTCGGATATGCCACAAGTCAACGATACCTTTGCTGAAGACGGCTATGTATTTACTATCTTGGAAGTATCAAGTTCGCGCATTTTATTGCTAAAAGTCGAGCGACAAGATGCCCATGCCGATAGTAATTATCCTTAACGGTCATTTAAGTTTGACATAACAATGAAAAAGGATTGAGCGATTCAATCCTTTTTTTATATGCGAGTTTTTAGTGTGCAGTCATGCTTATTAGCCCGCGGGTACGACTTTCACATCAATCATATACAGACCTTTTAAATCTTGCAAACTGGTATTGGTCGAGGGGGTTGGGTATATCGTTTCTAACGAGATACTATGGCCAAAGACCGTGGTTTTACGTTTTAAATCACCACGTAAATCACCAGATGACAGGTTGATACGCTCGGCTTTGCCATCGTTGTTGGTCACTGTCATCGAAACCGTGGCATTACCTGCCCAAATACATTGCGCGTTATATGGACAGCGGTCATCAGATAGCACTTGGTCAAAGCTAACACTGATCGGTAAACCTTCAGGTTTCAAGGTTTGCTTTTCCTTTAACCGAATCATATCTTTGGCCGGTGGTAGGTTAGGATAAGTATCGGTGAGATGAACATTCTCACCGACCTTAGGCTGCGTTTTACCGGATACAGATTGACAACCGGTGACCGCAAACAGTGTACCTACCCCAAGTAATAAACCAATCTTACGTGGGATTTTATAAGCTTGTGTTTGTGAAAAATTTAATTTAAATAATGACATAACTCACCTCAAGGTTTTACTAATTCAGTCTTATTATTATTTATCATTGTTTTTATCAATGAATCAGACCTTAACTTACCTGATTTTGGTGCAGGGCAAAACCCCCATTGAGTAACGCTTTGCCGAGGGTTTGTAAGGGTAGGTTAATTGTGTCGCATTACTGACGCGAATTGGCAAAAAAACGTTGCAGTCCTTGCAATAGTAGGTCTTGTTGTATAGCCGGTTGGCGACTCAAGTGTTGTGCAATAATCGGGGCGTCCCCACCGGTCATCACTAACTCAAAACTTGGGTGCTGCTTGATAATCATCTCAATCGCACCCACAATCGATAGCAAAATCCCGCGATGTACCGCATCTTGTGTGGTTGTACCTGCGGCGATACTATCAAATGTACCATCGATGATACTAATCTGACGCGTACCTGAAAATAATGCCTCACGTTGTAGATAGATACTGGGGAAAATATAACCACTGAGATGATGGCCGTGGTCAATCAGGTCGATGGTTAATGCCGTACCACAACCGATGACGCATTGTTGTTTGCTATTATCAACGGCACCAAGCATCTGTAGCCAACGGTCGACCCCAAGTTGACTGGCATTATAATCACTACGCATCAGCGCGTGCTTGGCAGTTACTTGGGCGAATTCAAAGGGCTTGTCAAGACGGGCGAGGCTATCGGCAACTTGGGTATTGGTGACTTGACCAAGCACCGATGACACCCCGATAAAATCTGGGTTGAGTCGTTCAAAACGATAGGTTAAGCCTTTTAGCAAATCAGCCGGTGCTTGCAAATGTTGCTCTGCCGCTGAATCAAGGATATTACCGGCTTCATCGGTTAGCCAGTATTTTAACCGTGTGTTACCTAAGTCAAGCCAAAGTTGAATCATACTATTCCCTTATTCTAAGCCGTTAAGGCTAGCCCCTTAGTGTAAGTCCCTTAATATAAGTCTTGTAAATGAATGGTACCTGTCCAAACGGGCAGTATTGTGCCGTCATTTTGTCGAATTTGCAAACTGCCATTGCGGTCAATGCCATAGGCCACGCCATCGATGGGTGGTTTATCCGTCATTGGTAGCTTCACTTGTAATGCTTTACCGGCTAACACATCGGCTTTTGCATAATCCTGTAAAAACTGTTCGACATGATATTCGAGGGCAAAGCCATTAAACTGCTGAATCGCTTGTACAATCGCATTTTGCACCGGCTGATAAAACGTGTCAGCGACCAAGGCGCTGGGTGCCAAATCTTGTAAGCTAATTGCTTGGTAATTAAGCCCCTCTTGGGTTTGGCTAGTCAAGAGAGGGGCATGGCTGATATTGATACCCACGCCCACGACCACGCCAAGTATTTGTCCCGCGACTGTCACTGGTTCAATCAAAATCCCCGCGAGTTTTTGAAAGGTATAACCTTGATAAAAGCCGACATCATTGACCCATTTGACACCGATGGGGTCAAGGTGGTGCTCAGCACGTTGTTGGTTGATTTGCTGGGTAATAGCCATTTGGCTCAGTTGATAGCCAACACATAGGGATAGCCGACCATCCAAACGTTGGCTTAATTGAACGACATCGGGTAGGGCAAATTGACTCGTTGGCAAATACAGCGATAAGTACACATTACCGAGTGGTGACTGCCAAGAGCGGCCATGTTGGCCACGGCCGCCGGTTTGGGTATCAGCAGTCAATAAATGTGGTCTACGATAGTGTGGTCGTCGATGTGACAAGTCAGCTTGCTCTTTGTGACTCAGGACAATCCAGTCAATAAGCTGGCTATTGGTCGAGTGCGAGATATCAAGGTGGGTGTGTAAAATCGGGGCAAGATCAGTAAATACGGTCATGGTCGGGTCGTTAGGCGAAAGTTGGGCGCAAAGTTTGTTATAATAGCCCAACTTTTGGCATAACAAAATAGGTTGGGGCTCACCACATGTTGATGTATGTTTGGTTTTTGTTCGCTGGCGCGTTCGCGGGACGAGGTGAACGAAACGAACGACGAGGCGGTGCCTATCGCTGCCCGCTGCCCGCCCGCAGGCCAAAAAGGCGACAGCTTCCAAGCCGTCGCCAGGAAATAGAT
>CALJUC010000142.1 GCA_937975585.1 uncultured Moraxella sp.
ATCTACACAGGCGAAGACACTCTTTCCCTACACGACGCTCTTCCGATCTGTTGAACGTCTACGTCTAAACATGTACGAAAAAGTCAATGAACTTGGTGTTGGTGCACAAGGCTTGGGTGGTGACACCACGGTTATCGACGTTAAAGTATTAGACTTCCCAACCCACGCAGCGAGTAAAGCCGTTGCCATGATTCCAAACTGTGCGGCAACTCGTCACATCCACTTCACCCTAGATGGCACTGGCGAAGCTGACATGCCTGTACCGTCACTAAGCGACTGGCCAGAAGTATCTTTCGGCTCTGATGACGTTATCCGCGTCAACGTTGATGACCTAACCAAAGAAAAACTAAGCCAGTTCAAAATCGGTGATACCTTGCTACTAAGCGGTAAAATCCTAACCGGCCGTGACGCTGCGCACAAACGTATGGTTGATATGCTAGACAAAGGTGAGCCACTACCGGTTGACCTACAAAACCGCTTTATCTATTACGTTGGCCCAGTTGATGCGGTGGGTGACGAAGTGGTTGGCCCAGCAGGCCCAACAACCTCTACGCGTATGGATAAATTTACCGACCGTATCTTGGATCAAGGTTTGATTGGTATGATTGGTAAATCTGAGCGTAGCCCAGCCACTTGCCAAGTGATTGCTAACCATGGTGCAATTTACCTTATCGCGGTTGGTGGTGCAGCTTACTTGGTATCAAAAGCGATCAAAGGCGCTAAAGTCCTTGCATTCCCAGAATTGGGCATGGAAGCGATTTATGAGTTTGAAGTGGAAGACATGCCAGTCACCGTGGCGGTTGATAACCAAGGCAACAGCATCCACCGCTTTGACAAAGTCGCAGAGCGCGCACAGCAAGTGATCGCTGAGCCAGTACGTTTTGTACCATAAGCTAGCCCTTTACGCTAACTTACTAAAAAACCCCTATACCCGGGTATAGGGGTTTTTTAGTATGCATGCAATATGTTCGGCAAAAAAATACCCAAACACGGGCGTATTTGGGTAGGAGGAAAGGAGATATCACTTTATCGTTATTATTATTCGGTTTATTATTTTTAGCATACATTACTCACTTATTTATTGATAAGGTATACGTGTCGTAGGGTCTTGATAAGACTGTGCGGTCGCATTTGGCATCACTAACCATAACACTAAATAAATCAAGATACCGGGTACTGCCACACTCACCCCTGAAATAACCACAAACAAGATACGCACCAAGTTCGGTGACCAACCTAAATAATCAGCAATACCACCAAGTACGCCAGCAATTATACGGTGTTCACGTGAGCGATGAAGTTTAACAAGACGTTGGGGCATTGAAGTCAGAAGCTCCTTACAAACTTAATTCATAAATAAGATGGGTACGCAACCTTAGTTATCAAGACAAATTCCCTTAAGTCATAATCTACTGGTCGTCAAAATTAACAAATTTACTAACATCAGTGTTAACTTTTAAAACCATATTAAGCAGTTATTATTATCAAGAGAATTTAATCAATCTTAGTTTCGGTATGGACTTATTATAGAGAATATTAGACAGTCTTGCGGTATCATCTTGTGTTGCTTTAGTAACCGTATATATCAAGCGTTACAAGTTGTGAAAGGGCGTTACTACTGCCTTACAGAGATTTTTAATTACACCTTGTTTGAGTCAGGTACTTATCTACTATTTAGCAACATTGGCGTTACAATTTGCAAAAATCCAACCGCCAAAAATCAGTTATGATGGCGCTTTAACCAATAATAATTACATATAATTTCTAAACTGTGAGGATAATCATCCATGCAATCGATGGGCATTATGATTGGCCATTTTGAGCCATTACATTTGGGACATATTCGAAGCGTATTACACGCCTGTGGGCAGGTACAACAACTGATGGTATTTATTACCCCCCATCCCCACCCCAATCCGCATTTTAATATTGACTTAAAAGACAAAGCCCGTTGGTTAACGATGGCATTGGCGGATTTGCCATTTGTCAAAATCGAGTTGCTACCTGACATCATCTTACCGAGTTTGGAAGATGACCATAGTCATATCAATGCCGATGAGGTCAATGCTAAACTACAACTCATCTTACAGCGTTTTTCTGAGTTCAGCGCTGAGCAAGAAAAGCCGATATTATTTGTCGATGAAGCGCACCCATTGGCACACCTATCGCTGATATTGCCCGTCAGAACCACGCCCCGCCAGCACGACTATGACAGTGCCAAAATTCACGCCAATCCGGCACTGCATTGGCAAGCTATTCATCCCCAAGCGCGTGAAAGCTATACCAAAACGGTGGCGGTGGTCGGTGGTGAAAGCTCAGGAAAAACCACGTTGTTGTACAAACTGGCAAATTACTATGGCGCAAGCTATGCATTAGAAATGGGTCGCGTGTTTGTCGAAACTGACTTGGGTGGCACTGAGTTGGGTATGCAATACGATGACTATCCATTAATGGCCAGTGATCATGAGCAGGCGATTCGCGCGGCTAAGCAACTCGCGCCAGCACCGCTTACCTTAGTCGATACTGACTTTGTCACCACACAGGCATTTTGCGAAGAATACGAGGGTCAAGCACATCCGTTTTTGGCCAGTTGCATTGATACGTTTCGCATGGATTATACGATTTTGCTTGATAACAATACACCGTGGGTCGCGGATGGGATGCGTTCCTTAGGTAGCGAGGGTCAACGTGAGCGTTTTAAAAATCGTTTAAAACAAATTTTTGCTCGTCACCATATCGAGCCTTTGTATATTGACAGTCCTGACTATCATCAGCGTTTTTTACAAGCGGTGGCGTTGATAGACAATGTGATTTTTCACCACTATCGCAATTAACCAAAATTTAGAGAGCACTTAGAACGAAATTCGAACCAAAATGCTAGGCGAATATTCAAATTTATAATGATTAAAAATAATCACATCATACGACTAGCCTATATGATAACTTGAGGAAACGACGATGCGAATTGCATTATTAGATAAATTGACGGGCGAATGGGCCAAACCATGGATAATCATTTGGTTCACAGCCGGGGTGGCCGCATTATTTACCACATTTTGGCGAACCACTGAGCACGCGGGTTTAGACTGGTTTTATTTTGGGGTGTCCATCATTGGGCTACTCTGTGTGGCGGCATTGAGCTTTCGGCGTAATATTGCCGGTAATGGCTTTGGCATGGCAGCCACAGCGGGCGAAAGCTATGTACAGTGGACAGCGGGTTCTGTGGGTCTGATGCTCACGCCTATTTATAACTTTTTTACCCATCTATATGGCTTATATTATTGGTCAAAAAATACCGATGGTGACGGTAATATGATTCCAAAATCCGCCAACAAGTGGATTTGGCTGGTGACGATTGCCTTTATCGTGGTAGGTTTGCTATTTTTTAATACCATTAATGCCAAAATGGCGGAATTGGGTATTTTACCGACCACAGACGATAAGTTTTATTGGCTCAATGTTGCCGCATTTGTGGTGGCTATCACCGCCCAAACCACGATGATTTTGCGTTATTCATTAAACTGGTGGTTATGGTTATTAAGCAACTTTATTTGGCTATTTGTCAACTTGATGTCTGAGAACTATATTTTCGCCATTCAGACATTAATCTATCAGGTCAATGCGGTCATTGGGCTATACGAGTGGTATCGTAGCGAATCACAGCATAAGGTTTAAAGCTAACATGGGTGTCGAAACAGCCTTATAGGTCTAGCATTATGAACTGATAAGGCTGTTAAATTTTTTGCTATTTGTTTGGTAGTATTTTAGTATAGCCTTTCGCTACTTTGTCTGATGGACAGGGAACCTCTCATGGCAATTACCTCGATGCTTACCTCAAAAAAATCCTTACAACAATGGCTTGCCGACTATGCGGTCAGTCATCAACATCCCATCAATAAAAAAATCCATTGGCTCTGTGTACCGACCATTTTTGCCAGTATCATTGGTATGGGGATGAGTTGGCAAGCTGCTTTTACCTTAGTGGTATTGGCGTTGGTGATGCTATTTTACTTTCGTCTATCGACTAAATTATTTATTGCCATGGGCATGTTTGTGTTGTTTTGCTTAGCTGCGGTGGCGCTGCTACCATTTGGCTTTAAGTTTTATTTTGCGGTATTCGTGTTGGCATGGATTGGCCAATTCATCGGTCATAAATTGGAGGGCAAAAAACCATCATTTATTGATGATGTGCAGTTTTTATTGATTGGCCCTGCTTGGGTCGCCAATTCGTTAAGTGAAAAATTGGGTTTGGTTTCGACCCAAAAACCTGATCATGAGGGTTCGTCAGTCACCTTTGCATAGCAACTAACTGATACTGATGAATCATTTTGCCAACCTATACGGTTGGCTTTTTTTATGGGGAAAATTTTTACTTTTAGGCTATTTGTTCCTCATCAGCGCTATAAAACCCTTATAATTGGTAATACCAATATATAATAATTTAATAAATTTTTGCGAAAAAGCTATTTATTACGTTTTATAGAATTTTTTATTGCATATATTAAAAATATTTTCTATTATTGCACCTTTACACTTATATTATTTCTTTAATTCGTATAATTGGTAATACCAATTTAATTGATTGGCACAGGATATTTTTCACGGAGGAAATATGCCGCAATTAGCGCAATGGCAACAAATTTATGATCCCTTTGGCAATATTTGGCTATCAAGCTTGGTTGCCTTAATTCCTATTATCTTTTTCTTTTTAGCGTTGGCAGTCTTTCGCTTAAAAGGCAGTGTTGCGGGCACGATTACCGTATTACTGGCATTGTTGGTTGCGCTCTTTGCTTACCAAATGCCTGCCCAAATGGCGATTGCGTCAACCGTTTATGGCTTTTTCTATGGCTTATGGCCGATTGCGTGGATTATTATCGGCGCGGTCTTTTTGTATAAAGTCACGGTCAAAACGGGTCAGTTTGACATCATCCGTGCCAGTATTCTCTCTATCACTGAAGACCAACGCTTACAGATGTTATTGGTGGGTTTTGCATTTGGTACGTTTCTTGAGGGTGCGGCCGGATTTGGGGCGCCTGTTGCGATTACCGCAGCTCTACTTGTCGGTTTGGGCTTTAAGCCTTTGTACGCAGCGGGATTATGCTTGATTGTGAACACGGCGCCAGTGGCATTTGGCGCAATGGGTATTCCGATTATCGTGGCCGGTCAGGTATCTGGGGTCGAAACCCATGCCATCAGCCAAATGGTTGGTCGTCAGTTACCGTTTATTGTGCCGATTGTATTGATATGGATTATGGCAATTATGGACGGTTGGCGTGGTGTCAAAGAAACCTTCCCTGCGATTGTGGTGGGCGGTGGTTCGTTTGCGATAGCCCAATATTTCACCTCAAACTATATCGGCCCTGAACTGCCTGATATCACAGCAGCGATTGCGTCATTGGTGAGTCTGACCTTGTTATTTAAGGTATGGCAACCCAAGCATATTTTCCGCTTTGAACAAGATGCTGAGCAAAAAGCCGCTAGCACGACCACGAATGTTAATGTGATGCCAGCTCCTAATACCACGGTGACAGCGCCCAAACACAGCTTAGGACAAATTATCAAAGCGTGGATGCCGTTTGCGATTTTGACAGCCATGGTATCATTGTGGAGTATTAAGCCATTTAAGGCACTATTTGCCAAAGGCAAAGACGGTCAACCCGATGGTGCATTGGTCGACATGGTGGTTAGTATCAAGGTACCCTACCTACATAACTTGGTACAAAAATTGCCACCTGTGGTCACCCAAGTTACCGATTATGCCGCTGTGTATAAATTTGACTGGTTTTCAGCGACAGGTACCGCAATTTTCTTAGCCGCGATTATCTCGATTATCATGTTAAACATGCGTGCCAAAGAAGCGGTAGCCACGTTTGGTGAAACCATCAATGAGTTAAAAACCCCGATTTATTCGATTGGTATGGTATTGGCATTTGCTTTTATTGCTAACTATTCAGGCTTATCAGCGACATTAGCATTGGCACTGGCGCATACCGGTCAGGCATTTACCTTTTTCTCACCTTTCTTGGGATGGCTTGGTGTATTTTTGACTGGCTCAGATACCTCGGCCAATGCACTATTTGCCGCGCTTCAAGCCACTACCGCACGGCAGATTGGCGTACCCGAAGTATTGTTGGTTGCTGCCAATACCTCAGGTGGGGTTACTGGTAAGATGATTTCACCACAGTCGATTGCGATTGCTTGCGCGGCAACAGGTCTAGTCGGTAAAGAGTCGGATTTATTCCGCTTTACAGTAAAACATAGTATTATTTTCACCATCATGATGGGTGTGCTTATTACGCTACAAGCCTATGTGGTACCGTGGATGATTCCGCATTAATCTTGCGTTACTATTTTTATTGATTGCCTTTAAAGGAACGCTATGAGAGTCGCCAGTCAAATTGTCGAAAAACTGCTAAATCTGATTCAGATGCAAGATTTGGAGACTGGCGAGCGCTTACCTGCCGAGCGTCAGCTTTGTGAACTGCTTGCGGTATCGCGGCCGTCATTGCGTGAGGCCATTCAACAGCTTAATAGTATCGGTGTGACAGAAAGTCGCACGGGTGCAGGTACCTTTGTCAAAGACAAGCGTAAAGCGTTACAGCTCAATGCTTCACTGACATCCGGTACCAGTCTAAGCGACCAGTTGCTTATCGAAACGCTGACACCGTTACTTGATGCTGACCCGCTATATCGCCTTGATGTGCAAGAAGCGCGAGTCGTTCTTGAAGGCGGTACGGCATGGTATGCGGCACAACGTGCCACCGATGAAGATATTCGAAAAATCCGTTATTACTATGATGAACTGGCCGCTCGTCAAGCCGATGGCGATACCGCACAGGCGGCAGCGGCAGATGCCAATTTTCACTTGGCCATTGCCGAAGCCTCGCACAATGTGGTGCTATTACAGATGATGAAAAACGTGTTTCATCTATTACAGCATAACGTGGTATTGGCACGGCGTAAGATTTATACCAAAAACTATGGTTTTGACACGTTGCATGCCCAACACTTAGCCGTGCTTGAGGCGATTAGTCGTCATTACCCTGAGGCTGCTAAAGCGGCCGTGTGTGAACATATTGATTTTGTGGTGCAACAAGTGGGACAAATTGATGCGTTTGAAGCACGGCTACAACGTGCCTCACGCCTACCAGTCGACCCATTTTTACCCATTCACTCTGAATAAATTATAGCTTAGCCCGCTGTGGCCTAGCGCAATAGATAGGTGTCTTATGATTATTTCTTCAGCCAATGATTACCGAGAAGCCGCACGTCGTCGCTTACCACCGTTTTTATTTCATTATATCGATGGTGGTGCGTATGCCGAATATACGCTCAAGCGCAATGTTGAGGACTTATCCAAAATCGCGCTACGCCAACGTGTGCTTAATGATATGTCACAGCTTGATTTATCGACCGAGATTTTCGGTGAGCAGTTAAGCCTACCAGTAGCGTTATCACCGGTTGGTTTGACCGGTATGTACGCACGCCGTGGTGAAGTTCAAGCCGCAGTCGCTGCCGACAAAAAAGGCATTCCCTTTACCATGTCTACAGTCTCGGTTTGCCCGATTGAAGAAGTCACGCCCGCTATCAGCCGCCCGATGTGGTTTCAGCTATATGTACTGCGTGACCGCGAGTTTATGAAAAATGTGCTAGAGCGCGCTAAAGCCGCTGGCTGCTCGACGCTTGTCTTTACTGTCGATATGCCGGTGCCTGGTGCGCGCTACCGCGATGCGCACTCTGGCATGAGTGGTCCAAATGCCGCAATGCGCCGCTATATGCAAGCGATGACGCACCCGCATTGGGCGATGAATGTCGGTTTATTGGGACGTCCACATGATTTGGGAAATGTGTCAAAGTATCTTGGCAAAGCCATTGGCCTTGAAGACTATATCGGCTGGCTGGGCAATAACTTCGACCCCTCTATCTCATGGAAAGACCTTGAGTGGATTCGCGATTTTTGGGACGGCCCAATGGTGATTAAAGGAATATTAGATGCCAAAGACGCCAAAGATGCGGTGCGGTTTGGTGCGGATGGTATTGTGGTGTCAAACCACGGTGGCCGTCAGTTAGATGGCGTGATGTCAACTGCCACTGCCCTACCGGCTATCGCAGATGCGGTCAAAGGGGATTTAAAAATCTTGGTCGACTCTGG
Source organism: uncultured Moraxella sp. (assembly GCA_937975585.1). GTDB lineage: Bacteria > Pseudomonadota > Gammaproteobacteria > Pseudomonadales > Moraxellaceae > Faucicola. The sequence goes on from CALJUC010000142.1 coordinate 8,153, forward strand.
TATCCGTAATGGCTTGGATGTTGTGCGTATGCTTGCCTTGGGGGCAGATTTATGTATGCTTGGTCGAGCATTCGTCTATGCGTTAGCCGCGGATGGTGAAGCTGGTGTCAGCAACTTACTATCATTGATTGATAAAGAAATGCGTGTCGCCATGACCTTAACGGGTTGCAACCGCATCAGCGATATCACTCGAGATGCACTAGTGGATTATGCCAGTCTGATTGAATAGTCCACCGCTAGCCAGTGAGCCAACAACTTATCATACTATTAACCCACCGGTTTGGTGGGTTATTATTATCAGCATCTTAGGGCGTGTCCCTAATTCGGAACAAGCTATTTTTAATGGTCTAAAAATGCCTA
>CALJUC010000143.1 GCA_937975585.1 uncultured Moraxella sp.
CTTTAAAAATCACATAGCTTTCGGTGATACGCATTTTACCGGCACGGATGGATTTCACTTCCCAGCCAAGTAGTTCAAGACCAGCTTCGTAGCTGTCTTCGATAAAATATTCATGGCGTGCCTTTTTATTACTGGCAATTAGGCTAGGGGTCTTTGGTTTTTTACTCATGATGATTCCTAAAGCGTTGTTTTATTCCAACGACTTCTACAGTTTTTACGCTTATCTTTCCGCACAAAGCTGACGCGGACGTACCCATCAGCCATGTTGTTAAAGGTTGGTTGTTAAGGGTTGATTGAATAACTAAGGGTTAAAATTTGATAGTAATCTATTAAAGCAATCAAGAAAATGGCTATTTTACCCATTTTTCAGCGATATTGGGGTAGTATCGTATAAAGAAATGTAATTTAGCGGTGTTAGAAGGTGTTAATCATCATTAATATTTGATAGCATGAGAAAAAATTTCTGCATTGTTACTTGTTTGTTTCGGCTGCTATTTTAATTATCTCGAGTTCGCTATGTCTACTGCAAATGATTCCTGTCATACCATGCATTACACCAAAATCTTGTATCCTGGGACTTTTGACCCAATTACCAAAGGCCATTTAGATTTGATTAAACGCGCTTGTCGGCTGTTTGATGAAGTTGTGGTCGCAGTCGCAATTGGTCATCACAAAAAGCCGATTTTTAGTCTAGAAGAGCGTATTGGGTTGGTTCAGGAAGCGACCGAAGGGTTGACCAATTTACAGGTAATTGGTTTTGATGGTTTGTTGGTTGATTTTGCCAAAATGCATCAGGCCACAGGCGTACTACGCGGATTACGTGCGATGTCAGACTTTGAGTATGAGTTTCAACTGGCCAATATCAATCGTGAGTTAGACCCAAATTTTGAAGCGGTGTTTTTGACCCCATCACAGCAGTATTCGTTTATTTCATCGACGTTGGTGCGTGAGATTGCCAAACTTGAAGGTGATGTGCATAAGTTTGTACCCCCTTGTGTGGTCACAGCCTTTGAGAAAAAACGTCAAAATAACTGGCAGTAACATGATAAAATGGTGATTTTTGGCTAATTGTAAAAATTATGGCGTTAATAATCACTGACGAATGTATCAACTGCGATGTGTGTGAGCCAGTTTGTCCCAATGATGCGATTTATATGGGCGAGCTGATTTATGAAATTGACCCAAATCTATGTACTGAGTGTGTGGGGCATTTTGATGAGCCGCAATGTTCACTGTTTTGCCCTGTACCGGACTGTATTCCAAAAGACCCAAATCATCCTGAAACTCAAGATGAGTTAATGGCAAAATACGAGCGATTAACCGCACTAAATAAATAACTTCGCTTGCGGTAAAAGTTTGCTATAATACGCCGCTTGGCAGACCAGACGAACGCTGCTCACTTATGTGAGGGGAGGAAAGTCCGGGCTACATAGGGCAGAGTGCCAGCTAACGGCTGGGGGGCGTAAGCCTACGACAAGTGCAGCAGAGAGTAGACCGCCAGTGCGCAAGCATTGGTAAGGGTGAAAGGGTGGGGTAAGAGCCCACCGCATGGCTGGTAACAGTGCATGGCAAGGTAAACTCCACTCGTAGCAAGACCAAATAGGTGTCCATATGGCGCGGCCCGCGTTGGACACGGGTAGGTTGCTTGAGCGTATTGGTGACGATACGCCTAGATGAATGTTCGTCCGCGACAGAACCCGGCTTACCGGTCTGCCATCTAAATACCAAAAAACCTTGCTATGCAACTAGCAAGGTTTTTTTATAGAAAAAATAGGCCGAGTCGTTTAATTATTCGCTAGGATTACTGCTAATTAACGTACCTACGCCTTGGTCGGTAAATACTTCTAGCAAGGTTGCATGAGGTACACGACCATCGACAATCACCGCGCTTTTGACGCCATTTTTGACGGCTTCTAGTGCGTAGCTAATCTTTGGAATCATACCGCCTGAGATAGTACCATCCGCGATCATTTCATCGACTTTGGATGGGGTTAGACCAGTCGCAACATTACCTTCTTTATCGAGTACGCCTTTGATATTAGTGAGCAAAATTAATTTCTCAGCTTGCATGTATTCAGCGACTTTACCGGCTACCACATCAGCATTGATATTGTAGGTATTACCTTCGTTATCGACCCCAAGTGGTGCGATGACCGGAATAAATTGTGAGTTAATCATCAAATCAATCACGTCACGATTCACTTTTACCACATCACCGACGAAGCCCAAATCAATTTCTTCGGTTTCGCCTTGGTCATTTACCTTGGTCATTGGTAGCTTTTTGGCAACGATTAAATTACCATCACTGCCCGCCAAACCAATCGCATGACCGCCATGTTTGTTAATTAGGTTGACGATATTTTTATTGACGCTACCCGCCAAGACCATCTCGACGATATCCATGGTTGGTTTATCAGTCACGCGCATACCGTCAATACGCTGTGAGGTGCGGCCAAGTTCTTTTAATAGGCTGTCAACTTGTGGGCCGCCACCGTGTACCACGATTGGGTGAATCCCCACGGTTTTTAGGAGTACGATATCACGAGCAAAGGAACTTTCAAGCTCAGGGTCAGTCATGGCATTGCCGCCGTATTTGACGACCATTACTTTGTCTTCAAAGCGTTGAATGTAAGGCAGAGCTTCAGTAAGTACTTCAGCAGTTTGCAAGGCATTGGCGACATCAAGAGCCATAGAGAGTTCCTTTATCAAATGTGAATGTTGAGCAATCCACGTTGGCAGTTTATGACAGCTTGAAGTAAGGCGCTAATAAAATAGACAGCGTTTAAGCAGCAGTTAGCGGTTGGATATTCGCCACTTGCTCAGCAAGCTGCGTATCAACTGAGCGGCACAAGTCCACGAACACGGTCTGCACTTGGTACAAATCGTCTAAACTATCCCCACAAAAGCGCACGGTCAAAAAATTGCCGGTATTGGATTTGCGTACAATACCAAAACCACGGGCAAAGTCCAAGCGCAATCCATCAATAGTATTCATCTGTTTGACGTTAAATGCTTGTTTTAGCGCTGAAAATAAATTTTTACTCAGTTGAATAAGTTGGCTGACTAGCTGCTGACCGGCTTCACTGGTATCAATCGGAAGGTACATGTCAGCGGTGCTAATACTCAATGGCAATGCCATCAAAATATCCAGTAAACTGTTGGGTTGGTGGGCTAGCCAGTTTAACAAGCGAGCCGCTGCATACATCGCATCATCGTGCAGTACAAAATACCCATCATTGAATAAAAAGTGCCCAGATAATTCACCAGCAAACACTGAATTGCGTGATTTATTTTGTAGCGACTTGCGCATCAAACTGCTACCGGTTTTTTCCATCACTGGAATAGCGCCACGCGCAACAATAAGTTGGGGCAGATGATGCGAGCATTTAACATCAAAAATCACTTCAGATTTTGAGGCTTCAATCCCCTGTTTATTTGGCGCTTCATCCAAGGCAATCGTTGCCAATAGGTACAATAAATGATCGGGTGTGACCACGGCACCAGTTGCAGTAACCACCATCAAACGATCCCCATCCCCATCGAATGCCAACCCCAAATCCGCTTGGTAAGTGACGACCATCGCACTTAACTCAGCTAAACGCCCCGTCTCTGTGGGGTCAGGATTACCTGCTGGAAATAAACCATTTGGCTCATCGTTTAGCATGATGCAGTCATAGCCTAAACCTGTGAATAATGTTTTGGCAAAAATACTGGTCGCGCCATGCATGCAGTCGATCACCAAACGCTTAGACGTCAATGGTTGATTGCTATGATTAAGGGTCGTTAGATTCGTGTTGTAGGTTTTTTGGATGGTTGATAGGGCGCGTTGCATATCTGCTTGATACGCGGCAAATGCGTCAACCTGTGGTCTAGTAATGAGGGCTTGCTGTAATTGTTGGTATACGTCTTGGCTTGGTAAAGTTGCCGGTTCATCTGCCAAAGAGAAGTATAACTGCTCAATATCTTGACTACTGGGTGACTCGCCATTGATGAGCCATTTAATACCATTGATATGTCTCTCACTGTGGCTTGCGGTAACCATCATACCGTTACCACTGCGCTGATGTGCCATATAGGCCATCATGGGTGTGGTCATTTGCCCAAGCCAACAGACTGTCAGACCTTGCTGTTCACACGCTAATGCCAAAAAATTGGCAATTTCTCGGCTTTGTAAGCGCACATCATACCCAATCATGATTTCTGAGGCATTCGAACGCGCATACTGTTTTGCCAGCGAATTAGCCAATGCCCACAAAAAATCATCCGAGAACAATCGAACATCGCCACGGATATCATAGGCTTTGAATAGTTTTTGTTGTGGCAAAAAGGGATGTAACAGCATGGAATTTAACAACATATTAAACACAGCTAAGTAAAATCATATTAGTTTATTATAGAAATAACACTTGACTAAAAGCTGTTATGTTTTGTTACTTATCAAAACAGTCCGTTAGAGTTTAACATCATAATTATGATAAGTAATTGTCAGGATGATTTGATGTTAGTGACTGCCAGTAGAGCCAAAACCACCACCGCCTCGTAAACTAATATCAGAAAACTCATCAACGACCTCAAATTGTGGACGCATGACTGGCACGACCAAATATTGTGCCATACGCTCACCAGGCTGCAGAGTGTAATCGGTTTGGCTACGATTCCAAACAGATACCATCAGTTCGCCTTGGTAGTCCGCGTCAATCACACCGGTCAAATTACCCAATACGATACCGTGTTTATGCCCCAAGCCAGAGCGGGGCATAATCAATCCCACATAGTCAGGATCGGCAATATATAGCGCAAGACCCGTCCCCACTAAGACCGTTTCGTCAGCTTTCACCGTTAAAGGTGCATCTATACACGCACGTAAATCAATACCTGCGGAACCGTCAGTTGCACGAGTTGGTAACGGGAACCGACTATCACTACCAATCAATGGATTGACGACTTTAACCTGAACTTGCATGCTTACCTCAAATACTTCAATGAATTTAATGCTAGTTTAGCAAACTAAGCCTCATTTCACAGCTATATTTGATAAGCACAAAAAAAGCGACACAAGGTCGCTTTTTTTATTACGCTGATTTCAGCTGATTATTATTAGAACTTGTAGTGTGCGCCTACAGTCCATAGGTTAGCATCTGAGTTCAAGTAATCATACTCTGCTTCGAAGGCTAGGTTAGGGGTTGCGTTATAGCCCAAACCTACACCACCTGCTAAGCTAGTATCGTCTTGTGAGAAATTGCTTGCACCCACATTACCACTAACTTCAGTTTTTGCTACACCAAGTTTGGCTTTACCGTAGACTGGTGAAGCTGGGAAGTTGTATTTATAAGTACCATAGGCACCATAAGTTTTTGCATCGTACTCACCTTTTGCAAGGCCACGAGTCGCGTCAGCATTATCTGTACCCATGTATTCAACTTCTGCACCCCAGTTAGGATCGAACTGGTAACCAGCATATACACCGTAAGCAGTTGCATTGTCAGTGTCTACATTGTCAACGTCCGCTGATAATTGACCTGCTTTAGCACCAAAGTATGGTTGGCCTGCATAGCCAGTGTTGGTGTAAAGTGCTGCGTTAGCGCCCGCGGTGAATAAAGTACCAGCAGTTACCGCAAGTAAAGTTTTAGTTAGTGTTTTCATATTTTCTCTCCTAAGTTATGGAATCTACAATGATAACAAGTGGTTAAACGATTAAGTTAGACGTTATCACTGTTGATGGGGGTATCATACCAAGGGAAAAATATTTCATTGTGCGTATTTGACGGTGCGGACGTTACGTTATGCAAGCAAATTTGCCAAATCAGTAACTAGCGTACTTATTTGAAATTTCTTGTTACAACTCGTGTCGAGCGGCTCGATTCTTAGAAATATTTAGTTACAAGTTGCGAGGAAATTGCAGAATTGACCGATAAAAAAGCCAAGTAAACGTAATTTTTTTGAGAAAATTAATCCGTTTCGACAGCCATTCGTCAAAAAATACGGTTAACTTTGTTAAGTTAAACGTATTTAAAGTGGACTTTTAAATTAAGATTGACCCAACTAAATTAAGATTGACCCAACTAAATTAAGATTGACCCAACAACGCGCGGATATTGGCCAAATAATCATCGGCTGTTTTCTTGGGTTGATTGGCGGTACTGGCTTTTTTCATGCCTGGGGCGTCAAGATGTTCAATCGGTAATTCATCTAAAAAGCGGCTAGGACTGGTGGTACGCATTTGTCCACCGCCACGGCGTTGACTGGCGTGAAGTAGGGTTAACTCTTTGCGCGCACGGGTAATGCCAACGTACATTAACCGGCGTTCTTCTTCAATGCTTTCCGCAATAATCGAGTTCTTGTGCGGCAATAATTCTTCTTCTAACCCCATGATATACACATAGTCAAACTCCAAACCTTTGGCCGCGTGCAAGGTCATTAGGTTGACCTTGTTGGTGTTTTCCTCTTCTTGCTGCTGTTCAAGCATATCAAGCAATACCAATTTACGAATCACAGCGTCAATCGTGCGGTCGTCATCATCTTCGGCGCGGTTAATCAAATTTTGGATACTGGCGTATAAGGTTTCGATATTATCGATGCGTACCTTTTCTTGTTGTGGTGTCTTGGCTTCTTGACGCACAAGGTCAATATAGCCCGTTTCATCAATCATCTGTTTGACCAGTGGTACAGGATCAGGATGTTGGTAAAGGTCTTGGGTATAGCGCTCAATAAAGTCCGCAAAGTCTTTGAGTTCGCCCGCAGCTTTTTTGGGTAAGACATGTGGCAAACCGCTATGACCGCTTGCCATTAACAACGATACTTGATGCTCTTGGGCAAATAAGCCAAGCTTTTCAAGGCTGGCAGGGCCAAGGCCGCGTTTTGGTGTATTAATAATACGCAAAAAAGCGCTGTCATCTTCAGGGTTTAGAATCAGGCGCAAATAACTCATAATGTCTTTAATTTCGCTACGCGCGAAGAAAGACGTACCGCCTGAGAGTTTATATGGGATTTGCAGTTGGCGTAACTGGGCTTCAAGCATGCGCGCTTGGAAGTTACTACGGTATAGCACAGCATAATCTTGCCATTCGTTGCCGTTACGTAGTTTATGAGTGATGATTTCTTTGGCAACGCGTTCGGCTTCATCATCGTCATTACGACAGTTGATGATACGAATAAGCTCACCATGGCCTTTATCCGACCACAGTTTTTTCTCAAATAAATGCTCGTTATTGGTAATGACTGAGTTGGCCGCATGTAAAATACGGCTAGTCGAGCGATAATTCTGTTCAAGTTTGACCACTTTTAACTTCGGAAAGTCTTCTTGTAGCAGCGCCATATTTTCAGGCTTGGCACCACGCCAGGCATAAATAGACTGGTCATCATCGCCAACCACGGTAAAGCGCGGCTGAACACCCACTAATAGTTTAATCAGCTCATATTGTGCGGTATTAGTATCTTGGTACTCGTCCACCAACAGATAACGAATGCGCGCTTGCCACTTGTCACGCACTTGGGTATTGTCTTGCAAAATCTTGGTTGGCAATACAATCAAGTCATCAAAATCGACCGCGTTATAAGCGCGCAAGTTGCGCTCATACAGTTGGTATAAATAGGCAAAGCGCACATCGTCTTCGGTTTCACAGGTGCTTGGCGCTTGTTCAGGCAAAATCAGGTCATTTTTCCAGTCGGAAATTTTCTTCATGGCTTTCGCCACCAATTCTTTACTTTCTGCACCTGACAAATTGTCCTGATGCATCAAGTCGATCAGAATGCGTTTACAGTCATCTGCATCCAAGATTGAGAAATTGGCTTTAAGCGGTAAATGTTTAAGTTCGAGTCGGAGCAGATTCAAACCGAAAGTATGGAAAGTCGAGACTGACAAGCCCTTGGCTTCTTCACGGCTCAGCAATTTACCGACACGCTCTTTCATTTCACGTGCGGCTTTGTTGGTAAAAGTCATGGCGGTAATGCGATGCGCGGGAATGCGACATTGTTGCACCAAGTAGGCAATTTTTCGGGTAATTACCGAGGTTTTGCCTGAGCCTGCACCTGCAAGTACTAACAAGGGTCCTTGAGTGTATTTCATGGCTTCAAGTTGCTTGTCATTGAGTTGACTTGCTGATGACATATGTGAACCTCCTACGCTTGGAGCATGATTATAGTCATCTCGGTTTTAGATTCCCAATAGAACTTGCACTGAACGCTAGAATTTTGTGTGCTTGGGCGACAGTGTGTGTCGCTATAAGAAAACCAAAGCCATGGCAGATCAACTGATTGCAGAAGGGCAAAACCAAAATGCCCCTCTTTCTGCTTCTGTCCTTTAATTTTTAGACTGTAATTTTTGTTTGGCTGGCCATGTCATGATAAAACGCGCACCGCCAAGCTCAGGGCTACGGTCAACTTCAACTTTCCCGCGAAACCAAAACGCGATACGACTGACAATCGAAAGACCCAAACCATACCCCCCTGAAGCACGAGTTCGGCTGTCATCTAAACGAGCAAAGGCTTCAAAGACACGTTCACGGTCTTGTTCAGGAATCCCATGACCATCATCTTCAACACAAACATAGGCTTGACCATCGGGACGAATCCCGCCACTAATTCGCACACGTTCATTACAATAACGAACAGCATTCCCGACCAGATTTTGCACGACACGGTGCAAATAACGACGCTCGGCATCAGCGACTACATTAATTTCAGGAGCATTCAATTCAATAATTTTTTGAGTTTTTAAGGCTTCGGTTTCTTTTGCCACCTGTGCCAAAACATCTGCAATCGGAATACTTTGAATATCCAGAGATGGTGTGCCCTGCTCCAGTTTGGCATAGGTCATGATTTCATCAATCAAGGTATTGAGTGCTTCAATATCTTTATCGATCATATCGACCTGACTGAGTCGCGAATCATAATCATCGTCTTCCGCCAACATTTCCATACCAAAACGAATTCGTGCCACAGGAGTACGCAGCTCATGTGAAACTGCACGCATCAATTCACGCTGAGCTTCAATCAAACGTTGGATATGGCTCGCCATATCGTTATAGCTTGCTGCCAGACTCGACATTTCATCCGTCCCTTCAACATTGAGTCGCGTAGACAGATTCCCTGTTTTCATTTGATCCAAAGCTTTAATGGTTTGTTTGGTTTTACGCTGTAACGGTAAAATTAATCCATACACACCCAAGCTCAGCAGAAACAAACTCAGTAAAGTAATCCCCGCAGCAAGCTGAAATGGCATCCAGTTAAACATCGGTACAGGGCCAATCACCAACACTTCAGCAGGGTTATTCGGCATTGGCGAGACAATCGAGATCGTCGTTCCACGAATCGTGGCACTATCACGATATAACAAAATGCTCTGATCCTGACGTAAGCGCCCAATCTGCTCCGAATCTAATCCTAAGTTTAAAATAGAATCAATTTCAATCGGATAAGAAAAATGCTGACGAATTTTTTCCAGATATTCTTTTTCTTGTCCAGGATAATAAATCAGATAATCTAAAATAAATATTGGCAAGGCGCGCATTTGTCGCTCACCAATTTTATTCACTTTAATATATAGATAATGTTGTTGATCGTGTGGCAAACCCAAAAATAAGGTCGCAACCATGCTTTGTGCATCATAGCGCACTACAGCTTGCTGATTTTCAATCCGTTTACTTTCAGAGCGTGATAACTCAACTTTAGAACGGTCAACCAACGAAATCGGTAATTCCAGCAAATCTGCTG
>CALJUC010000144.1 GCA_937975585.1 uncultured Moraxella sp.
CTTTGCTGTTATTTCTAAACTCAATCAATCTCATACACAAAGAAGAATTTATGATAGTCATGGTAATATTGCAATTGATACAACAAATATTAGTGATATTCAAACGCAATCTGCTAAGATTGCATTGGACTCAGAAGATGTTAAAACGTTTAAGGCATTATTGCCAGATATTAAACTAGCAGAAGAAATCTTTGTGTCCGCAGTGACGTCACCTAATGACATGGTCAGTGCGGAAGTAAAACATTATATTAATAACCAATTTCTACCGGCCCCTACTATTGCTGCTATTACGCATTTGATTAGAGACAGTTTTGAAAAGAATCAAAAACTACCTCATCAAATTAATCAAGTATTAAGAGAATGTCTATTTGGTACTGGATCAGAAGCTTATGCTATTATTCCAGAAAATGTATTAGATGATATTATACATAATGCAACTCATACTGAATCAGGTCGCCATAAAAGTATTTCTGTAGAAGATTTTAAGATAGACCAATTAAATGCTAGAAATTATTTTCCTAATTTAGGTATCCTTGGAAATATATCTAATGGTAGCAATATTAAACATGAAAAAACACAGCATCAAAGATCACTAGAAGCTAGAGGCGAATATGAAAGTCAACATAAACAAACGGATGGAATGAATCTAAATATTTCTTTAGAATCATTACTGAGTTCTTACTCGTTAAAAGATGAATTTATTAAAGAATTTGATATCAGTAACAGTAACATGGGTGGCATTTCTTTTACTGATAATATTTCTTTTATTTTACCAATATATTCTCCGGTAAAAACTAATCCATTTTCCACATCACCTTGTTGATACACCGGCAACGTGACCGCAGGTCGTTGTGCGGGCGGCTTTTTTTCACACGCACTTAATGTAACGACCGCTAACGTAAGACTCGCTAACGTGACGCACGAACGGGTTAATTGCCAAACACGCATCACTTTAAGCACTCCCATAATACCACCCTGTTTTACTCTGTGACGATATGCATCGTATCGCTTGCGCTTTGTAAGAAATTACCTTGCAAGTAACGCGCCCCTACCGTCCAAGCGGCTGACATCGCGGCTGGGTCTTCAATAAAGGCCATCAAGCAACTTGCTCCTGAGGTGTTCACTTTACTGATCAATGATGCAATCGTGTCGACGTTTTCGCTGTTACCCAAATCTTTGATATAACTGCGGTCTAAGCGTACCATTGCGGCATTGACATGGGTCAATACCTTTAACGAGTTGGTTGCTGAACCGAAATTATAAATCCCCATGTCGACGCCAACTTGTTTTAGTTTCTGCGATTGCTCAGCGGCGACATTGAGATGGTCATTGATCATCCCTTCAGAAAACTGCAAGGTCAAAGTGCCCGGCTTATCCGTGCCAACAGCTTTTGCCAACTGCCCAGCGAAAGTCGATAACGTATCGTCAACCAGTGAACGAGGGCTTAAATGAATTAATAAACGTGCGGTCGGGTCCACGGTCGCGCGATAACGCTTAAGTTCTTTACACGCGCGTATCATCACCCAACGGTCGATTTTTTCCATCAGGTTGTATTGATTGGCGACATTCAGGAACTTGTCCTGTGTCATCAACGTGCCATCTGCAAGCGGCAAGCGTAAAAACACCTCAAACATATTACTAACGTCATCTGCAACATCATAAATCGGCTGATATAACAAGGTAAACTTGCCTTCGGTCAGCGCGGCCATCAAGGCTTCTAATAATGACGCGTCATCGCTATTTGCAAACTGCGCAGGGTCATATAGATGGTAGCCACTCTCGTTGTTACTTTCTTTGATCGCTACACCAACTGCGCGCGCGACACGGTCAATTAATTCATTAACGTCTGGTGCATGGCTTGTGATCATGGTACCACCAATGCTGACCGTGAATTTTATGGTCAGATTGCCAACATCCACGTGGGTACGTTTGACCGCATCAATCACTCGGTGGCTCCAAGCATCGACATCAGCTTTCTCAACATTCGGTAACATCACGGTAAAATGACTGTCATTAAAGCGACTGACATAACCTTTTTTATCACCGTCCTCACCTACCAACGGCGCTATGTGCTCCTTCAGTAGATTCGCCAGCGTCAGCGCCACCGCATCCGCCCCTTGGATACCATACTTGGTATGAAGCTTACCTAAGTCATCAATATGAATCGATAGCAGCGCCACTTGTCCTAGCTGCTGTTTGACCACCGCTTCACGCATTTGAGGCAGTAATTGTTGTTCAAAGGCGCGACGGTTAAACAGCTGGGTGACGGGGTCCATGCGCTCTATCATCGCTAGACGCTTGGCAAGTTCGGCGCTATTGACTCGATCATCCGGCTGGATAATCACTTGCACACAAGGCTGCCCCTCATAGGTCGCTGCGGCTAACTGCAGCTTGGCATCAAAGCTTGAGCCATCCGGACGCACACTTTCAAAGCCGAATTCGACATTCTTACGACTACCACGCTCAAAATCACGCAAAAACTGCTTAAAGTCTTTGATATTGTTACTTGCGATCAAGTCAACAACCGGCACCCCTACCAACTCATCCATACTATGAAAGCCGAACATCTGTAGATAAGGCTCATTGGCAAAGATATGCAACCCATCTTCAATATAGGCTACCGCGCTTTTGGAGTTTTTGATGAGGATATTGGCCCGTTGTTCGGCATCTTTTAGAATATGTTGTAGCTGCTTAAGTTCACGGCGTTGATAAAGCTGTTGGTGTTCACGATGAACGCGCAACGCCATGTCCATGAGTCTGTCTTTTGGCAACGCGTCCGAAGCACCCCAATACGTGAGTAAGGGTAATGCCTTGTCCGTTTGGTCGCCTTCCGCGACTACGGCTAACTGCACTTGTTCTTTAGGACTCAGTGCTAGTGACATCAACTCTTGCTCAGTGGGCAAAATAGCAATAACTGGCAAATCACAGCCCTGCTCGGCGAGGATATTCACCACCTGTGGCAAGGTCAAATCATACGCCTTACCCATAATAAGCACGTCCCAAGACTGACGCAGTGATTTGAGTAGCTCATCTTTTGCGTCCAAAAACCCCAAGTTTACTTTTTTATAATAGAGTTGTTCTAGTACCCCTATGAGCTGTTCAGCATATAATTGATTGTCATCAATAATTAACAAATTCAGCAATTCAAGTGGTCTCATGAGAGGTTATCCGTCGAAATCAGCATTCTAATAGGGCGAACAAATTTATCCCCAGTCGCCTATTGTAACAAAGGTTAGGGAGGGCTGTGTAAACTTTTACTTAATTTAGTACATTATTGATAATTTATCGATGAGGTCACGCCAACCTCCGGCACAAATAAAAACTAATGTTGATTAATATAGAAAAATTGGCACTTTTAAATGACAAAGCTAACCGACATTTGGTTAGCCATTATACAGTAAATCTAATGAATTATCAGTAAAACAAGACAATCAACTCATTAAGATAAACGTACGAAGGTAAATTCCTCCACGTCATCGCTAAAATTAATCAACTCAGAGATCGGAAGAGC
>CALJUC010000145.1 GCA_937975585.1 uncultured Moraxella sp.
TTCCAAAAAACCATTATCTTCGCTAAGACTGCTATTAACAGGGGTCAAAGACGGTATTATCAAAAAAATGGGAAAAGGATATTTTGAGGATAAAAGGGGATACTAATTTTGATTGCCTCTATTGTCCTTTTCCACCATGTCCAATTAGAAATTCAGCGAGTGATTGATAACTTACTGGCAGCCTCAAATACCCAAAAAATTATCCTAGTAGACAATGGTGGCTGTGGTTGGGCAAGCCAGCTAAATCACCCGAAAATTACTTATATTAAATCACCCAAAAATGGTGGCTTCGGTTATGGTCATAACCTAGCCATTCAGCAATATGCTGAGAATAGCGAGTTTTTCTTAATCTGTAATCCTGATATCTACTTTGAGCCAAATGAACTTGATAGATTAGTTTCTATTGCCAAAACACGAAAAGAAGGCTTGTTTTCTCCAACAATCTGTAATCCTGATGGTACCAATCAATACGGACAACGTTTATTACCAACACCCTTAAATCTGTTTGCAAGACGATTTTTACCGTCCTTAGCAGATAAGCTAGATGAAGTTTATTTGCTAAAAAATCAGCCATTTGATAAACCAGGTTTTGTTCCGGTTTGCTCGGGTAGCTTTATGCTGTTTCGCTCGCAAGCTTTGCTTGAGTTAGGTGGTTTTGATGATAGATACTTCATGTATTTAGAAGATTTTGATTTATCAAGGCGCTGTGCTTCACGGTTCGGTAACTGCTATGTACCTGATATCAAGATTTATCATGAACATGCACAAGGTTCTTATAAAAATAAAAAGCTTTTGAAGTATCATATCCAATCGACAATCAAGTATTTCAATAAATGGGGGTGGCTATTTGATTCAGAGCGTCAAATATTAAACAGAAAAACGCTAGGGTCGCTACAATCTGAAGCCAATTAAATATGGATACTTGCTTATCATACATGAGTAAAAATGCTAAACTACGCTGTTTAGCATTTTTCGTTTTAGCCGCCAACAGCAAGTCACCGTTATGCCAATTGCCCCAAATTTAGCGTTTGCTACTCCTCAACTACCAACGAAAACATTGGATCATAGCCGATGGTTCGCGATGTGTATGGGCATTGCGATTTTGGGTTACTTATTGCCTTGGCATTCGCCGCTTGGGCGTGATTTTTTGGTCAATAGCTTTTCGTTCGGCTTTATTTGTTTGGGATTGGCCGGTTTTTTTTGGCAAAACACGGTTAAACAAATGAGTTTATCGGTGATGAGTTGGGGACTGTTGGCGCTTTGGTTATTAATGCAGTCGAAATTGGTCACGATTGCCTATCCCGATGCGTTGGTGTTCCCGATTATCTGTCTAGTGATAGTGGCATTAACGGCATGGGCAGTGAGTAATATTGCGGATAAGGCGCTACTACTCAATCGGTTATTCCCCTTTGTGTATGTGATGGCGTTATTAACTTTTGCTATTCAAGTGATGCAAATCGGCAGTTATCAGATTAGTTGGCAAGGTTGGGTGATTGCGCGCGGTGCGGCAAATGGCAGTCGCTTAGATGGCAATTTTGGTCAGCCCAATCATACCGCGTATGGCTTTGTATTGGCGTTATGCGGCATCATGTACCAACTTGAACAAGCCTTTAATCAGGCTAAACAACACTATTTGCCGCGTTGGGTAACTACACTGAAGCATCGCCAAGCGTATCGTTTTGGCTTGATGGTGATGTTTGTGTTGTTTACCATCGGTTTAGCACTGACCCAAAGTCGTGCCGGACTTATCATGACGGTTGCGGCGATTGGGATTTATTTCTTTGCGCAGCCGCTAGCATGGCGTAAGAAGTTTTTGCTGACGGGGTTTGGTTGGGCCATGTTCTTGCTGTACTATGTTGGTACAAGTTGGGTCGTGGCTTTGGTGTCAAATGCAGCCAGTCAACTGGGTGCGGTGAGTCGTCTAGCAGGTGGTGAGGGTAATCGCACTGCGCTTAAAGAACGCGCGTGGCTCATGTTCCAAGAGCATCCTTGGACGGGGGTGGGTTGGAATAATTATATGGCATCAAGCGTGGAATACGCCCAACGCTTTAAATGGCCTGAGATTGCCGACCATTCGCATAATTTTGTCAGTATGATTTTTGCGGAGTTGGGTTTGATTGGCGCATTGTGTTTTGTGCCGATTGTTTGGCTGTTACTGCGTGCCATTCACTTCAAACATAGTGCAGAAAGTGCGATAGCCTGTGCCTTTGTGGCGGCAAGTCTGCTATATGCCAGTGTTGAGTACCCATTATGGTATTTTAGATATCTGGCGGTGTTTGCGCTATTTTTGGCATTGATTGAACAACGTCATTTAACGATTAAGCTACCCAAAATGCTTACCCAAGCCTGGGCAATGGTGTTGGCACTGTTGGTCGGTGCCAGTGTTTTTTATGCGCAAGCGTATCTTGACCGCAACTATTTGGATTATAATCGCTTTGTCAATCATACCAATCACTTAACGACGGATGAGAAGATTTCTAGTACCATGCCCGTGACGCAGCCGATGTTTGGCTTTGGGGCGTATGACGGGCGGCTATTGGCGATGCAGGTGCCGGTGAATGATCAACAGATTTCACAAAAGCTAGAAATTTTTAATGATGTATTAACCTCGGATTCATCCCAGTTTAACCTATTGGCCAAAGCACAGTTATTGGCATATCAAGGCGATAAGGCGGGTGCATTAACCCAGATTCAAGCCGCGTGCGTGATGGTGCGTGATGTGCATAACTGTGATAATGTTGATATAGATTTGGGTAAATTGGCAAAAGAGAATCCGCAAGTATTTGCCAATCTCTATCAACAATTTGTCGAATGGCGCCACCAAAATCCAGAAAAAACTGGTCTTGTGACACCACAGTAGTTTTCCTTATACCAAACCCAAAAATTACAATATCGAGGAAAGTGAGCGCAGATAGTACACGTAGTACAGCAAGCGAATTTGACAAAGATAGTGTGTTTTTGGGGAAAGGT
>CALJUC010000146.1 GCA_937975585.1 uncultured Moraxella sp.
AATGGGTCGCCTTTTAGGTTCACTGAATTTTCTTTTTTGAACTCTTCAACCAAGTAGTCGATTAGTGCTAAGTCAAAGTCCTCACCACCTAGGAAAGTATCACCATTGGTTGATAGTACTTCGAATTGCTGCTCGCCATCAACGTCGGCCATTTCGATGATTGAGATATCGAATGTACCACCACCTAGGTCATAAACTGCAACTTTACGATCTGCACCACCTTTTTTGTCAAGGCCGTAAGCCAAGGCGGCTGCGGTTGGTTCGTTAATGATGCGTTTTACATCAAGACCTGCGATTTTACCCGCATCTTTGGTTGCTTGGCGTTGGCTGTCGTTAAAGTACGCAGGTACAGTTACGACGGCTTCACGTACTGTTTCGCCTAGGTAATCTTCTGCGGTTTTTTTCATTTTTTTCAAAACTTCAGCAGAAATCTGTGGTGCTGCGAGTTTTTTACCGTTAACTTCGACCCACGCATCGCCGTTATCAGCTTTAACGATTTTGTACGGTACCATACCAATATCTTTTTGAACGACTTTGTCTTCAAAACGGCGACCGATAAGACGTTTGATAGCAAAAAGGGTATTTTTTGGGTTAGTGACTGCTTGGCGTTTTGCTGATTGACCAACTAGGATTTCGCCATCGTCTTTGTAGGCAACGATCGACGGGGTAGTACGTGCGCCTTCAGCGTTTTCGATAACTTTTACATTGTCGCCTTCCATCACGGCAACACATGAGTTGGTTGTACCTAAGTCAATACCAATAATTTTAGCCATTGTTTACTCCAATTTTTATTTTCAAATGAGGCAAGGTAGCGGGCGCTTACGCCAGTTACCGTGCTGTCTTGTTGTTATATATCGGTTTGTTGCAGTTTTTTTCAAGGGATAGGCTTAATTTTTTTAAGGGTTTAATAAAATTATTATAAATCCTTTATAAATCAAGCCTTTTTGACTTATTGACCCACGCGTACCATGGCTGGACGTAATAGTCGCTCATGCAAGGTATAGCCTTTTTGTAGAACTTGACCCACTTTACCGGTGTCAACGCTTGGATCAATACCCACCGCTTCATGAAGATCGGCATTGAAGTCTTGACCTTGTGGGTCGACAACTTTGATATTGTTTTTCTCTAGCAAGGTAAGCAATGACTTGTGCGTAAGCTTAACGCCTTCTAATACTGGGTCATTATCATTTTGACCACTTTGGAGGGCGCGCTCTAGATTATCCACCACATCAAGCAAATCTTTAGCAAAACGCTCAAGCGCAAACTTCTTCGATTTCTCAGCTTCTTGTTCCATACGGTTGCGCGCATTATAGGCTTCCGCATTAGCGCGTGCATGGGCTTCTTTGGCTTCTTTAACTTGGCCTTCTAATTCCGCGATACGTCCTTCATAGACGCTCAGATCAACTTCACCGTTGACCGTTTTTTGCTCGCTTGATGGTTCAAATTCACTGATTGCATCATTAAGTACTTCAGAAACGGCATCGCCTTGAGCCAAATGGCGTTGATTATCGTTTGGTTGTTGGTCTGTTGAACTCATAAGATCTCCTTTTTGTAATGCACTCGCACATTAAAATGATGATTACGCTTATTTATAATGGTCAAGGTGGCGCTATTCAAGGCGCGCGGCGCAATTTTAAGTTTTTTTTCGGGTTTTTGTAGAAATTATGATGGGAAAAATATTAGTAAATAATAGCCATAACTATATTTAACCAAAAATAGCACGCACCTTTCCGATTCAGTGGGCTGATTTTGTGAGTCTATGGGGAAGATTTGTAACTAGGTATAAGAGGCTATTTAATTACGCACGAGGTTGCCGGTGAGTGCATCATGGATTTGACTGGGTTGGGTATACCCAAGTGTATCGCCTACCAAATAGCCAATTCTGTCACCGAAATAGGCTTGTGCTTGCGCTAAGTTGGTCGCGGGCGTGTCACCGCTTGGGTTACAACTGGTCGAGATTAAAAAACCATACGGGTTATTCGGTTGGGTATCGGCCAAGGCTTGGCACACGGCTGCGATATCGGGGTGATTAATCACGCGAACCGCTAAGGTGTCACGCCCGCCTGTGACCCAATCCGGTATGGATTGTGGCAAATTGGTAGGAATGGGGAGTAGCCATGTATGGGCTTGGTCGGTCGTGGTGGTTTGCTGCCAACTGGTTAAGATGGCTTGTTGAATCTCGGACGCTAATGGCGCTAAAAAAGGCTGAATCAATTGCGGGCTGGCCGTGACAACGATCATGCCTTTTTCGATAGGACGCTGTTTAATCCCTAATATCTCATGTACCGCAGCTTCATTGAACGGGTCACACCCTATCCCCCACACAGCCTCTGTCGGATAAGCCAATAGCTGTCCTTGTGCAATCAATTCACAGATGGCTGGAATATCTTGTTGGGTAAATAGCATGGTGTCACCTCTAGGTAATGCATCGACTAAGTGCGACAGCGCAAGTAGCGGCCGCCATGTTGCATTATATGCCCCATCAACTCTAATTCAACCAAATAGCCGGTTAAAGTCGCGATGTCCAAGCCGCTACGCTCAACCAACGCATCCATATCTTGACCCACCCAATCCAATTGGTTAAGTAATTGCAATAAATGCGCAGGCAAGTTCGTTGGTAGGGCTTGGCTAAAATCGGGGGCTACGCTTACATTTGTAATAGCCGCAGAATCAGTAGATAAATTAGCCTCAGACTTTGTGATAGGCTGACTACTAACCACTTTAGTAGTGGTACGTTCAATTACGCCAGGGTGGTTATCAGCAAAGGGTGATTGAAAAACCGATAAGTCTTCTAAAATCTGCTGTGGGTGATCAATCAGTGTTGCTCCTTCTCGTATCAACTGATGGCAGCCTTTAGCATTGTGATTATCGATATGACTAGGAATGGCAAAGACTTGCTTGCCCTGATCATTGGCACATTTGGCCGTAATCAATGAACCACTTTGTAACGCAGCTTCCACGACCAACGTCCCCAAACTTAACCCTGCTACTAGGCGATTACGCCGCGGAAAGTGGTGTTTGTTGGAAGGCATATCGGGCAGCAATTCGCTGACCACACAACCGCCATTGGCAATGATCTGCTGCTTTAGCCCCTGATGGTGCTTGGGATAACACAAGCGAATACCATTACCCAATACCGCCACGGTGCGTCCTTGTTTATTCGATTCGTTTTGTGCCAATGCGCCTTGATGTGCCTGACTATCGATACCCTCTGCCAACCCACTGGTAATCCATAACCCTTCATACGCCAAAAATTGCGCCATATCAAAGGTGATTTTACTTGCATGCGGGGTGGGTTTACGGCTACCAACGATTGCCAATTGTGGCATGGATAAGGCTTGGACATTGCCTTGATAAAACAACACTGGCGGTGGGTCATACAACTGCTTTAATAATGCCGGATAACTTGGCTCATCATAAAACACGACTTGGTACTCGCCTTGCGCTAACTGCTGCAAGGTTGTAGCCAAGAATGTACTATGACGTCCCGCTTGAATATAATCGCTAAAGCGCTGTAAGTGACTGGCGTGTAGATTCAGTGCTTGCCAGTCACTTAGACTTGTTGCAATCGCTTGCGTGGGTGTGTGGAATGCGGTCAACAACTTGGCATAACTGGTCACCGATAAGTTAACCAGTTGCCAAAGTACTAATGTCGCTTGTTGGGTTGGCGTCAGCATGGGATTAAGGCTTAAACCAGTTGGCGATAGCAGCATCGCTAGTCGTTAACAACAAATTAATTGCCAGCCACCGGCATCAAGAAATCTTCTTGATGAACGGGCGCCTCTGCGTCCAACACATACGCATAGCTAATTTCGTCAAAGGTGTTAAAAATCATAGCATGGCCGATTTGCTCGCTTGGCAAACGCACCGCGCCACCTTTTTGTGCAGCAAAATTATCTTGTACCAATGCGCCTTTTTGATGGATAGCAAACACATCACCGGGTGCTGCGCCTTGATTACGACCTAGATTTACCGCAATAACACCATCACGTCCAACGCTACTGATGCTATTCATCAGACGAATCACACGGCCACCACGGGTAACATTTGGCGCTTTTGGATAAAACATACCCGGTAAGTATTGTCCGACTTCGATAAAGACGCGATCACCTTCACGGACTTCTTGACCGTAAGAACGAATCAATTCAATACTCGAAACGCCATTGCTTGCCACATCAGTGACCATGCCCGCTGCTACTTGGGTGACTTCAAGACCGATGACGCGCTTAGACACAGGATCAATATACGGTTCGCCTTGGCGATAGACACCATAGCGTTGACCGACAATCAACGGCACGCCTTTGGCATAAACCTTATTGCCCTCGCCCGTGATGATATTTTTATTCTTTGAGGCTAAAACATACGGCGTGGTCGCAAAATTATCAGGTGAAACGATAATAATACGGTCTAACCAAGACTCAATCGCAGAAAGTGGAATAGCAGGGATACTTCCTGCCGTACTTACAACGGTAGTCGTAACGGCAACGGGTGCGTCCATGGCTTTTTCAATACCCGCACAGCCCTCACCGGTATCAATCCCGACCAGTTTTTGACCTTTAATCACACACAGAATCAATACATCATTGGGATAAATCAGGTGAGGATTACGAATTTGTTTATTCGTCGCCCAAATTTCTTTCCAGCGCCAAGGACTGTCTAAAAACTTACCAGAAATATCCCATAAGGTATCGCCTTTTTTGACAATATAGCGATTAGGTGCATCCGCTTTGATGGTCGGTGGTGGGTTATTCGCGTAGCTTAAGCTGGTTAGCCCAAGGGTAGTCGTCGCAATGAGCGCAGCAAAAAATTTTTTGATACGCGAATTTTTGATACGC
The DNA here is from genome assembly GCA_937975585.1 of uncultured Moraxella sp. Classification (GTDB taxonomy): domain Bacteria; phylum Pseudomonadota; class Gammaproteobacteria; order Pseudomonadales; family Moraxellaceae; genus Faucicola. The sequence continues at coordinate 4,836 of CALJUC010000146.1, forward strand.
GAAGTCGGCTGGTGGCCTAAATTGACAGACGAGGCAGACGCTGTTTGGTGTGTCATGAAAAATTCCTACGCTCAAGCTGGGTACTTGCCACATTAACGTCACACTTGACCCATTACTATCAGGCTTATTAACTAAAATGTTATGTAACTTGCTATAAAGTCACTTTTTGTAAACTTGCGTTAGAATAGCATAAAATAATCGCAAAACAATAAGCTTTATTACCAAATATCTGAGGCTTTATCGTATTGTATTATAGGTTGAATACTTATCTGATATATTCACCTGATAAGTTCACATGGACAAATTAACCTTGCAATTCACTCGCTATTGATTGAATCAATCTGAGGATTTCACCCTCAACCCTTGAGAAGTACGGCAGTAAACGTCATAATTACCCTATATTTGCGCTAATTTTGACTTTATTGGACATGTGACATGACCCTACGTACGATTTTAAGTTACCCTGACCCTCGCTTACGCACGATTGCTAAGCCGGTTGAACAGTTTGATGAAGAGCTACAGACCTTGATTGATGATATGTTCCAAACCATGTATGCCGCCAAAGGTATTGGTTTGGCCGCGACCCAAATCGACCAGCATTTACAGTTGATTGTCATGGATTTATCTGAAGATGGTAGTCAGCCTCGTGTGTTTATCAACCCGACTATCACCCCATTGGTGGAAGAACAATTTACCTATGAAGAAGGCTGTCTATCTGTACCGGAATACTATGATAAGGTCGACCGTCCAAAACGCGTAAAAATCCAAGCCTTGGACAAAGATGGCAGCGCCTTTGAGGAAGAAGCCGAAGGTATGCTAGCAGTGTGTATCCAACATGAACTTGACCACTTAAACGGCAAACTGTTTGTAGATTATCTATCAAAGCTTAAACAAGACCGCGCCCGTGACAAAGTGCGTAAGGTTATCAAGCAACGTGAAAAAGATGCCGACCATAAAGCCATGTAATCGTTAGGCTACTTTACTTCTCCGCATTATTTTCTTAGTTATTATTGTTATTTTTTTAAAGGAATATCCTATGACCGCTCGTCCGCCGCGTATTGCCACGGTAGAACGTAATACCGCAGAAACCCAAATCACAGTCACGATTAACCTTGACGGCACCGGTGAAGGTACTATTGATACGGGCGTGCCATTTCTTGACCATATGCTTGACCAAATCAAGCGCCACGGTTTGATTGATATGGACATTAAGTGTAAGGGTGACACTTATATTGATGACCATCACAGTGTTGAAGATGTCGGCATTACCTTGGGTCAAGCGTTCAAACAAGCGATTGGCGATAAAAAAGGCATTGTGCGTTACGGCCACTTTTACGCGCCACTTGATGAAAGTTTAAGCCGTGCGGTAGTTGATATCTCAGGTCGTCCGGGCTTGCACATGGACATTCCGTTTACCCGCGCGATGATTGGCTCGTTTGATGTGGATTTGTTCAGTGAGTTTTTCTATGGCTTTGTCAATCACGCCATGGTCACCATCCATCTGGACAACCTAAAAGGCAAAAACAGCCATCACCAAATCGAAAGTATTTTTAAGGCGTTTGCTCGTGCCTTACGTATGGCGATTGAATATGATGAGCGTGCGTTGGATAGATTGCCAAGTACCAAAAACGCGTTATAACAATTTATCCATGATTAGCTAACGGTAAGCAATAAA
>CALJUC010000147.1 GCA_937975585.1 uncultured Moraxella sp.
GCTTAAACGTCTGCCTACCCATAAAGATAAGGATATTGATGAGCTCCTGCCTCATATTTGGCAACCTCCGCAATAGGGTATGGTCGGATGCTTACTTTCTAATTTTGCAAACCCTGTATTCATCACAACCACCGCTGGCTGAAACTGTTCTAGCGCATCATCCACTGAATGATTCCAAATAGTGTCACCAACGATATAGGTCGTTTTTTCACCGTTTCCCTGCATCATAAACCCCATGGCATCTCCAAGTGATTCAGCGTACTGAGGTATCGCGTAGATGGCATCAGTACCGTGTTGACCGCCTTTGATGCGGGTCAGTTTCACGCCGTTAAAGTCGGTGTGATTCCCAATGACACGCACATCTTTAAACCCTTGTGAACGGATAGTTTTTGCATCATCAGCGTTTTGCACGAATATAGGTAAGTCTTTTGAAATAGACTGTTGGGCGACTTTGTCCCAGTGGTCAGCATGTGTATGCGTTACGATAACCGCTTGAACGCCTTTTAACACCGCTTCTTTCGACATCGACATATCAATCAGTGGATGACGTTTTTCGCTATTTAACCCCAGTTCGACATAAGCCATACTCTAAGGCTTTGAATTAGCAAGCAATCTTAGCAACGAAAGGTTCAATCAGCACATTTTTAAGTGTCGGTTTCTTGGGTTGATGGCAATAAGCAATCAGCCCTGCCACCAAATTACTCATAAACCCAACATGGCTACGATGCCTTGAATGCTCGATATGGCAAATATTCTTTAACTCATCAAACACCGTCTCAATCAAGAAACGGCGTTTAAGCAATCGCTTATCTAACCAAGCAATGTCTTTAGTTTTCATATTCTTTTTGACGTTGGTAACCAGTTCAACATCCAAGTTTTCGTCTAGCCAAGCGGTTAGGGATTTATCAATGTAGCCTTTATCGCCAAACAGTTTACCAAAGACTTGGTTTTCACACAGTTGTTTGACAGGCTTTCTGTCATCAACATTGCCCGCTGTTACGGTAAGATTCACGAGTTCACCTCGGTGGTTGATGATGGCGTGTAATTTAAAGCCAAAGAACCAGCCCATGCTACTTTTTCCTCGTCCTGCTGTATCGGCAAAGACTTTGTTGCGTTTGATACGGTGGTTATCACAAACCGCTAGGCTGGTTGAGTCGATGTAGCTAATCCCTGTGCAGTTGCCTTGCATTAAGAATTGTAGGTAGTCACACATGGGATATACGGCTTTTTCCATCAGCTCTACCATTCTGTTGTAACTTGGTAGTCTTGGAAAAGCATTTTTTAGCCATTGACAGACATAGCCATAGTAAAACGCTTTAAATTCTCGATAGCGTATTTGATGAAATAGTACCAAGATGGTGATGATTTCTGCTAAACTTATTTTGCATGGTTTGTTGCGTGGCTTTTTACTGCTGTTGCTTTTTAGTCTTAGCATTTTCTGCTGTTGCTCGGCTGTGTAGGCTTTGCAAAAGTCGTCGATGTGGCAGTAAAGTTCTACAAGATTGTCCATGTAAGAAGTCCTGGTTAAAGGTGTTTGTGGTGAACTTACTTTAGCATGTTGGACTTCTTTTTTTTATCCTTTCTTATGTCGAATTGAGGTTCATTAACAAGGCATTGATGCGTTTTAGATAACCGGCAGGGTCATCGAGTTGACCGCCTTCAGCCAATAACGCTTGGTCAAAAATCACCTGTGCCAAATCATCAAAGTCGCTGCTAGTTTCCAGTTTTTGAATCAATGGGTGAGTTGGGTTAACTTCAAGGATCGGCTTGGTTTCTGGTACCGGCTGTCCCATTTGTTTAAGCATTTGAACCATTTGTGGTGACAATTCACCCTCTGCGGTGACCAAGAGCGCAGGGCTATCAACCAAACGGTTTGATACACGGACATCTTTGGCACGGCTTGATAACACACCTTTTAGTTTATCAACAACTGGTTTCATCGCTTCGGTAGCTTTTTCCGCTTCGGCTTTTTCAGCGTCATCAGTTAAGTCGCCCAAATCAACCGCGCCTTTGGCGATGTTTTGAAGTGGGGTACCGTCAAACTCGAACAAGAAGTTCATCGCCCACTCATCAACACGGTTGGTCATCAAGATAACTTCGATGCCTTTTTTCTTAAACACTTCAAGTTGTGGTGAGGCTTTGGCGTTGGTGAGGTTATCCGCAGTCAAGTAATAGATGGCTTTTTGACCGTCTTTCATACGACCTTTGTAGTCTTCAAAGCTAGTCGCTATATTGTCATCGGTAGTAGTCGCATAGCGCAATAACTTGGCAATACGCTCTTGGTTAGGCTGGTCTTCGCCCAAGCCTTCTTTTAGTACGTCGCCAAATTGGGCGTAGAAAGCTTTGTATTTGTCTTGTTTTTCTTGCTCATCGCTATTCGCTAATGACGCAAGCAAGGTCAATACGCGGCGGGCGTTACCATCACGGATGGCTTTGACATCGCGGCTTTCTTGTAAGATTTCGCGGCTTACATTCAGCGGCAAGTCAGCGGTATCAATCACACCTTTGACAAAGCGTAAGTACATCGGCAATAACTGCTCAGCATCATCCATGATGAATACGCGTTTGACGTACAGTTTTAGGCCGTGTTTTTGGTCGCGTTGGTATAGATCAAAAGGCGCATTTTTTGGGATGTACAATAATTGAGTATACTGCAAGCGACCTTCGACACGGTTATGCGTCCAAGTCAGTGGCTCATCATAATCATAGGTTAAGTTTTTATAAAACTCTTTGTACTCTTCATCGCTGATGTCACTAGCAGAGCGTGTCCAAAGCGCATTGGCTTGGTTAATGGTTTCCCATTCATTGGTAACAACCATTTCGCCTTTGGCCGTTTCGCCCGCCGCTTTTTGCTCTTCGGTCAACTCTTCTTCTTGCCAAACTTCTTTACGCATTTGGATTGGCAAGCTGATATGGTCTGAGTATTTATTGACCAAGGTTTTGATTTTGTGGCGTTCAAGGTATTCGCTGTGTTCATCTTTTATATGCAAGGTGACAGTGGTGCCACGCTCGGCTTTGGTGATGGTTTCAGTGGTGAATTCACCGGTACCGTCTGACACCCAACGCACGCCATTTTCGGCAGTTTCTCCGGCTTTGCGGCTTTCAACGGTGATTGTATCAGCAACGATAAAGCCAGAATAGAAACCCACACCGAATTGACCAATCAAGTTGCCATCTTGTTTTTGTGCGTCCGTTAGTTTTTCTAAGAATGCTTTGGTGCCTGATTTTGCAATCGTACCCAAATGCTCAACGGCATCCGCTTCATTCATACCAATACCATTGTCGATAAAGCTGATGGTTTTGGCATCTTTGTCGATGTCAATACGGATACGTAACTCGCTATCGCCTTCAAATAAGCTGTCATCGCTATTGCCTTCAAAGCGGAGTTTGTCGCAAGCGTCTGAGGCATTTGATACCAATTCACGGACAAAGATATCCGCGTTTGAATATAGTGAGTGGGTTACAAGGTGTAATAATTGGGCGACTTCGGCCTCAAAGACGTGTTTTTGTGGGGTTGTCATAATAAACTCCTTATTTATGATGATAACATTATGAAAAGCAGTGCCTATCAAATCCGCGGCACCAAACTTAATGATTGCTCAATAGGTAGGGGAATGGGTATGTTTTTTCAAGAGTATGACAAATTAAAAGTGCATAAAAAAGACGATTACCTATCAAAGTATGCTAGGTAATCGTTGGATATATAATAAGTACGCTTGTGTAATCACAGCGCTTAAATTTAAGTATTTAAGGTTTAGCGAGTGTGCCGGTCTTGTTTGATATGACGCTTTTTCTTAAATACTAAGCTGCGCATAATGATAACTAGCAAGCATTCGCTAACGGCGCTTTATTATTTTCTCAATGATTTTGGCAAGCTAAAGGTGACGTTTTCTTCAATGCCTGATAACTCGACAGGGGTTTCACCGCCCCAAGCTTGCAATTGCTGCAAGACTTCTTGGATTAGAATTTCAGGCGCTGATGCCCCTGCGGTAACGCCCACGGTTTCAACGCCATCAAACCAAGTTTTATCCATTTGTGACGCGTTGTCAATCAGATAAGCGCGCGCGCCCAAACGTTCAGCTAATTCGCGTAGGCGGTTAGAGTTTGATGAGTTTGGTGAGCCGACCACTAGCACCACTTCACAGGCATTGGCTAGGTCTTTCACCGCGTCTTGGCGGTTTTGGGTCGCGTAGCAGATATCGTCTTTGCGCGGTGCATGGATTTTTGGGAATTTGTCTTTTAAGGCGTCAATGACACCTGCGGTATCATCCATGGATAAGGTGGTTTGGGTCACAAATGCCAATTCGCTATCCGTCGGCAAATCAAGGGCTGCCACATCTTCAACATCCTCAATCAAGTGAATACGACCGCCATATTGGGTATCAAATCGGCCCATCGTACCTTCCACTTCTGGGTGGCCTGCGTGGCCAATTAACACGGCATCCATCCCAGTTTTGGCAAATTTATTGACTTCGATATGCACTTTAGTGACTAAGGGACAAGTGGCATCAAATACGGTCAAATCGCGGCGTTCCGCTTCGTCCTCGACGGCCTTAGACACGCCATGCGCCGAGAAAATCACAATCGCCCCGTCTGGCACTTCGTCTAATTCTTCAACAAATACCGCACCACGATTGGCCAAATCTTCGACGACAAATTTATTATGTACCACTTCGTGACGCACATAAATCGGTGGGGCAAAGCGGGCAAGGGCAACGTTAACAATTTCGATGGCTCTATCGACACCGGCGCAAAAGCCGCGCGGGTTGGCAAGTAAAATTTTCATAGTCATCTTCTTATGTTTAGCAAAGGGATAAATAGTTTGGCAAATAGTTTAGCATGAGTCATGTGAGGATTGCCCCGTTTGCACGGGGTTTTGCACAAAAATCTTATCAAGTTTGGTGAATTGGTCATCAAATTTGTCGCAAACACTGGTAAAATAGCTTGCTTTAGGGCTGTTATGGCTATCGATGTCGCCAACATTAAGGAACACTTATGACCAAAGGTTCATTGTTTATCATCACTGCCGCCAGTGGCACCGGCAAAACCTCACTTGTTAAGCAACTGATTGCCACCACCAATGATTTGGCGGTCAGTATCTCGCATTCAACGCGTACGCCGCGCCCGGGTGAGATTGACGGTCAGCATTATCATTTTGTCAGCCGTGAGCAGTTTAGCCAGATGATTAACCAAGGCGATTTTTTGGAGTTTGCTGACGTTTTCGAAAACTTCTATGGCACGTCAGAAGCATCGGTTGAGTTTATGCTAAATAATGGCTTAGACGTGATTTTGGAAATTGACTGGCAAGGCGCATTACAAGTACAAAAATTGCGTCCTGATGCGACCACGATTTTTATTTTGCCACCGGATCGTCAGTCATTACGTCAACGCCTGTCAAATCGTGGTCAAGATAGCCAAGAGGTGATTGAAAAGCGTTTGGCCGGTTCGGTCAATGAAATGTCGCAATACGTTAACTTTGATTATGTGGTAATCAATGACAACTTTGATGTGGCATTGGCTGAATTAAAAGCCATTATCATCGCCAATCGCTTAACTTTGGCAAAACAGCAAGAGCGTCACGCCGGTCGCATTCAGCAGTTATTAGCAGATTAATTGCGATTTGATAGCCAGTCTCATGCTAAGTCGCATAGCCTAAAATACGTTTTTTGTTTATGATGATACGTATGATGATGTGTATCTTTAGCCGATTAGTCGAATGATTATTATGAAAAAACTAGAAAACGTATTTAATAAGTTTGATAAATATGGGCAAGCCCTTGCCAACCGCTTGTCTAAATTGCCAACCTTGGAAGAAATCAAAGGTGTGGGCAAAGGCAAAACTGTGCTGATTACAGGGGCAAGCTCAGGCATTGGCGCAGTCATGGCTAAGCGTTTTGCTTATTTGGGCTATAACTTGGCAATTTGTGCCCGTCGTGAAGAACGACTTGAGGTGTTGAAGGCCGAAATTGAAGCTGAATATGGGGTTAAAGTGGCGGTATTGACCTTGGATGTGTCGGATTACGAGCAGGTTTTTGCGGTATTTGATGCGTTTGCCGAGCACTTTGGTACGATTGAACGGATTGTGGTCAATGCGGGCGTGGGCGACAGTCGCGTGATTGGTCATGGGCGCTTTGAAACCAACCGTCATACCGCGGAAATTAACTTTATCGCGGCCATGGCGCAATGTGAAGCCGCGATGCAGATTTTCCGCCGTCAAAATCACGGTCATTTGGTGGTAATCTCAAGTATGTCTGCGGTACGTGGCTTGCCGCGCCATATGACCACTTATGCGGCAGCTAAGGCTGGCTTGGCGCATTTGGCTGAGGGTATCCGCGCTGATATGCTCCAAGAAAAACTGCCAATCCAAGTATCAACGATTTATCCGGGGTATATCCGTACTGAGTTAAACATTGGCGCGAAATACTTGCCGTTTGAAAGCGATGAAGCCGAGGGTGTTGAGGCGATTATGCGTGCGATTGAAGCCAAAGTCGATGAGGCGTATGTACCCGCGTGGCCTTGGTTGCCGATTGGTATTGGTATGAAAGTCCTACCACTCAAGTGGATGGTTAAGTTCTTGTAAATGTTAAAAAAAGCGCCTTATTGTAAGGCGCTTTTTTCTTTGCACTATTAGAAACTAATACGTAAAACCAACAACTTTTCCAAAGCAAATCTTATATCATTTTTTATACTGTACTTGAAAACATCATTGAGCGTCCAAATCATCCTAGCATAGCCATTTGCGTATTGTATTCAACGGACTGAATTAAAATTAGCGGATGCATTTAAGATTTGATAAATAGATAAATAAAAATAGTGAAAAATATTATTGAAAATAGCCTAAGCAACCTTATATAAAAGTTAAGCAAAACACTGCACCACAATAAGGACAAAAAATGCAATTTGACAAATTTACCCAAAAACTCCAATCCACCATTCAGCAGGCACAGAGCCTAGCCATTGGTCGGGATAATACCGCGATTGAGCCGATTCATATGCTATCAGTGCTGCTAGAAGATGAGGCCAATGTCGCGATTTACGCACAAGCGGGCGGTAACCCAAGCATGTTGCGTAATGAAGTGAAAAGAAACCTTGAACAACAAGCAGTATTATCAAGCCCAACCGGTGAAGCTAACCTTAGCCCAAACTCAGTTAAAGTGCTCAATCTAGCCGACCGCCATGCGCAAAAAGCTGGTGACGACTTTGTTGCAACTGAATGGGTGCTGACCGCGCTTGCCGAAACAGGCGATACCCAAAAACTACTAGAGCGTGTCGGTGTCAATGCCGCCAACTTGCGAGAAGTCATCCAACAATTACGAGGCAATCAAACTGTGAACAATCAAAATGCTGAAGACCAACGTGACGCCCTCAATAAATACACCATCGATTTAACCGCGCGTGCCGAAAGCGGCAAGCTTGACCCAGTGATTGGTCGTGATGATGAAATCCGTCGTACCATTCAAGTCTTATCACGCCGTACCAAGAATAACCCAGTGCTCATTGGTGAGCCGGGTGTGGGTAAAACCGCGATTGTCGAAGGCTTGGCGCAAAAAATCGTCAATGGCGATGTGCCGGAAGGCTTACGCAATAAGCGTGTATTATCACTTGATTTAGGTGCTTTGATTGCGGGTGCAAAATTCCGTGGTGAGTTCGAAGAACGCCTAAAAGCGGTATTAAATGACTTGGCCAAATCAGAAGGTCAAATCATCCTATTTATCGACGAAATCCATACCATGGTGGGCGCGGGTAAAGCCGATGGCGCGATGGATGCGGGGAATATGCTAAAACCTGCATTGGCACGTGGTGAACTTCACTGTGTCGGTGCGACCACACTTGATGAATACCGCCAATATATCGAGAAAGATGCTGCGCTTGAGCGTCGTTTCCAAAAAGTATTGGTCGATGAGCCAACGGTGGAAGATACCATTGCGATTTTGCGCGGTCTAAAAGAACGTTACGAGCTACACCACGGTGTTGATATCCAAGACAGTGCGATTATTGCCGCGGCGCGTATGAGTAACCGCTACATCACGGATCGTATGCTACCGGACAAAGCGATTGACCTAATTGACGAAGCTGCTAGCCGTCTAAAAATGGAAATGGATAGCAAACCTGAAGCATTGGGTAAGCTAGATAGCCGTCTAATTCAGCTAAAAATGCAACGTGAAGTGCTAAAAAATGAAGAAGACGAAGGCGCAAAATCACAGCTAAAACTGCTAGAAACCCAAATCAGTGACTTGGAAAAAGAATACGCGGACTTGAACGAAGTATGGCAGTCAGAAAAAGCCTTGGTGAAAGGTAGCCAACAGTTAAAAGACGAACTCGACAAAGCGCGTATCGCCTATGAAAAAGCAAACCGCGAAGGCGACTACGAAACCATGTCAAAGCTACAATACGAAACCATTCCACAATTGGAAAAACGTATTAAAGAATCTGACTTGGCCGAGCAAAAAGTCCAATCGGGTGAAAGCGAAGGCGTGAAATTGCTACGTAATAAAGTAACCGATAATGAAATCGCTGAAGTCGTGAGTGCCGCGACCGGTATTCCAGTCAGTAAAATGATGCAAGGCGAGCGCGAAAAACTGCTATACATGGAGCAAAAGTTACATGAGCGCGTTGTCGGTCAAGACGAAGCGGTTAAAGCGGTAGCGGATGCGGTGCGCCGTAGCCGTGCGGGCTTATCAGACCCAAATCGCCCAAGTGGTTCGTTCTTATTCCTTGGCCCTACGGGTGTCGGTAAAACCGAGCTTACCAAATCATTGGCAAATTTCTTGTTTGATGATGAAAATGCCATGGTACGTATCGATATGTCGGAGTTCATGGAGAAACACAGCGTCAGCCGTCTAGTCGGGGCGCCTCCAGGCTATGTGGGTTACGAAGAAGGGGGTGTGCTAACCGAAGCGGTACGTCGTCGTCCTTACAGCGTGGTGTTATTCGATGAGGTCGAAAAAGCCCATCCGGATGTGTTTAATATCTTGCTACAAGTGCTTGATGATGGTCGTTTGACCGATAGCCAAGGCCGTGTGGTCGACTTTAAGAACACGGTAATTATCATGACCTCAAACTTAGGCTCACACAAAATCCAAGAGATGGCCGGTGATACCTATGAGGATATCAAAGCAGCCGTGATGACCTCGGTGCATCAGCACTTTAGACCAGAGTTCATTAACCGTATTGATGAAATCGTGGTGTTCCACCCATTGGGACAGGCACAAATGGCGGGTATTGCCGAGATTCAATTGGCACGCTTACGCAAACGTCTCCAAGAGCGTGACATGGATATTGTATTGTCAGATGAAGCCATGACGAAATTGGTCG
>CALJUC010000148.1 GCA_937975585.1 uncultured Moraxella sp.
GTTAAAGCAATGTAAGGATAGATACCGAATAAAAAGACGTTTAACCAGCCTTCTGGTGTTAGCGTATTCATAATGTCACTCCTTCGATGAGCGTATTCTTATCATTAGTCATTTTGGGTTGGCTAGTGGCGAAATCGACCCAATGCACTGGCACTTCAGCTTGGCGTTGGGCTTGTTCACCTTGTAGCGTGGCGATACGTTGTTTGGTTTGACTGGTTGGGCAGTTCTCTTGCTCTGCGCCCAAGAAATCCACCATCTCTTCTTCCCACTCGTGGTCAATCGCTTCGATGGTATCATCCGCAGGTGCATTCGCCTTATTGATTTTGGCAAGCTCGTCATCAATCACAGTGAGCGGTTCGCCCGCCACCTGTAGCAAGGCTTTAAACAACCCCACATATTGGCTATTCTTATCAATCAAACGTGCAGCCAATACAGCAACGATGTGACTTACGTCCGCAATGTCTTGACGGATTTGCATTTCATCATCGGTACCCGTTGCTTGGTATGCCAAATACTCAAGATACATTGGTAGATAATCAGGCAATTCTTTCACACCAATTTCAAAGCCTGCTGCTTCGTATTGCGCCATCAGGTCAACCATGGCTTGACCACGGTCACGGCTTTCACCATGCACATGTTCAAAAAGCCACAGCGACAGCGAACGACCACGCTCAAACAAGCTGTCATAACGTGCCTGAGATTCCATCTCGCCAGCCGCTACCATATCATCGATAAAATCAGCGATTTCTTGACGTACTTGTGGGCTAATAAGGCGACTGTTCATGACAATCGCTTTACACTCACTTAAGGTATCATCAGTAAACAATTCGTGACTTGGGTAATCCATAAGGACGCTAATCACTTTCAGTAATCGCATGTCCGTTTGTACGGTTCGGTTAGTCGTCATTTATACCTCCCAAGTTTGTATGGTTTTGCTAAAGTCACGGCGGTTATTTTTCTTTTGACCGAACATGTGATTTTCCGATTCACCATTACAGCCACTACCAAATGTAAAGCCACAACCGTTACGTTCTGCAAAGGCATCGCTTAACGCTTCTTCACGGTGAGCAGTAGGGATAACAAATCGATCTTCATAGTTGGCAATCGCCAAATAACGGTACATATCTTCGACTTGTAGCGGTGTTAAGCCAACATCGTCAATCACTTGGGTTAGCTCAATATTGTCGACCTGTTGGGCGCGTTTGTAAGCACGCATCGCAAGTAAGCGTTTGAGTGCCAATCGTACAGGCGCTTCATCACCGGCAGTTAGCATGTTGGCTAGGTATTGCATTGGAATACGCAAGCTATCTACGTCTGGCAAGATACCATTCATGCCAATTTGCCCTGCTTCAGCAGCATTTTGGATCGGTGAGAGTGGTGGCACGTACCACACCATTGGCAAGGTGCGATATTCTGGGTGTAGTGGCAATGCCAGTTTCCAGTCCACTGCCATTTTATAGACAGGCGAATTTTGCGCCGACTCGATGACTGACATGTCTACACCATCACGCAATGCCTGCTCAATCACTACTGGGTCATGTGGGTTTAGGAAGATATCGAGTTGGGCTTGATACAAATCTTTTTCGTTAGTGATGCTGGCGACTTCTTTGATTTTATCCGCATTGCCAACAAGAAACGCGTTGGCGATTCCGGCCTTACGCGCGTTTTCAACGGCTTCCATTACTTCGGCGTCCTCAGCGCATGCTACGCTTATCTTCATGGGACCGACCTGTTTTGCATATTCGAGAAGCTGGTCTAGTGAGCGAATCTGTTCCATTTTTGAAAAACCTCCCTGAGATTTTGTTGTCGGGTATAGATACCCGTATTTTACAAATTTACCCAAACAATTATACACGATGTCAAACAACTCACCAGTTGTCCGACACAGACTTACGGCACTGGCAGAACCGCCCTTCACGCAGTCTCTAAGCGCATTTTAAGCTATTCATACAAATTTAGGAGATAATTTT
>CALJUC010000149.1 GCA_937975585.1 uncultured Moraxella sp.
ACTTTTGTGTATCTGTTCGTGCAAAGGTTTCTAATAATGAAAACGGCAAGACCATAATAATAAAATAATAATAACGAGAGCAACGTAACTTGGGGAGTGATAATAACAATAAATAAAAACAAGGGACAGAACCAACGCATTAACTTTTCGCTAACCACTGTTAGATATATGAAAGTTTGTGCGTTGGTTTGTTATTTTTGTCCTAGCATGTTTAATGAGCCTATTACCATGGCCAAAATCCCCAAACTTATCATAAGCCTATAATACTTTATCTGAATCCATCACCAATCCATTCTTTACTTGAAAACCCACCCCCAATACCTATATAATATGCTGTCCTAAAACTAGCCCTTGGGTTATTTTTAGTTTTTTTGACTGTAAACGGGAGAGAGTGCCTTATGGCAACAACCAATCAATTAATTCGTAAAGGTCGCAACACCATCACGGAAAAATCAAAAGTTCCTGCGTTGCAAGCCTGTCCACAACGTCGTGGTGTATGTACTCGCGTATATACTACTACACCAAAAAAACCAAACTCAGCAATGCGTAAAGTATGTCGTGTACGTTTGACTTCAGGTTATGAAGTATCAAGCTACATCGGTGGTGAAGGCCACAACTTACAAGAGCACAGCGTAGTACTAATCCGTGGTGGTCGTGTTAAAGACTTACCAGGTGTTCGTTACCACACCGTGCGTGGCGCATTAGACTGTGCTGGCGTAAAAGACCGTAAACAAGGTCGTTCAAAATATGGTGCAAAACGTCCTAAAGCATAATCTTAAGGCCAAACCTATTTTGATTTATCGAATTTCTGAATAGAAATTTTAACATTGTTTGCATGAAGTTCAGTCGGTTTAGCCCCCGTCAACTTTTTGCAGTAAGGCTGGTGAGAATGGCAACTCAAACAAACATTGCCCCTACTACCAGACTACCCTGAATACACAAGGAATTTATTATGCCAAGACGTCGCGTCATTGCTGCCCGTGAAATTCTACCTGATCCAAAATTCGGTAGCAAAACCATCGCTAAATTCATCAACCACGTAATGGTTGACGGTAAAAAATCAGTTGCTGAAAAAATCGTTTACGGTGCATTAGACCGCGTAATCGAGAAAAACAACGTAGCTGACCCAGTTGCTTTCTTTGAAGACACCCTAGAAAAAGTTCGCCCAATGGTTGAAGTTAAAGCTCGCCGTGTGGGTGGTGCTACTTACCAAGTACCTATGGAAGTACGTCCCTCCCGTCGTACTGCCCTAGCCATGCGTTGGTTAGTGGATGCCGCTGCTAAGCGTTCTGAAAAATCTATGGCGCTTCGTTTAGCTGGCGAATTGATGGATGCTGCTGACGGTAAAGGTAACGCGTTGAAAAAACGTGACGAAGTTCACCGTATGGCGGATGCGAACAAAGCGTTCTCACACTACCGCTTCTAATCGCATAAGCTATTTGATGAAGTCAAACAATCTTCGTCAAATAGCAATTTGGGGTCACACTAAACTATATCGTTTTTTAGCTTGGTTGACATTAAGTCGATTAACCCCATAATATAAGCTTCGAAACACGGCTTGCTATAGCTTACTGTTACTCATTTGCATCGCTTATTTGTCACAGTTCTGTCATGGCAAGCCCTTATCATAAAGCCCTTATGTCACCTAGCTTTGATGCATATTATGTGTCCGGCTAACCTGAATGTAGCACGATTTTAACCTAGTACGATTTTTATTGTGGCGGATTGACATATCGTGTCGTATTAATAATTGAACAATGACATAACTGCAGATTGATAGCAAAAAAACAAATTTTTTAACCACTGTCCTTAGGAAATAACTATGGCACGTACTACACCGCTTAATCGTTACCGTAATATCGGTATCTCTGCGCACATTGACGCAGGTAAAACTACAACATCAGAACGTATTTTGTTTTATACAGGTAAAAGCCACAAAATTGGTGAGGTACATGAAGGTGCCGCCACTATGGACTGGATGGAACAAGAACAAGAACGCGGTATTACTATTACTTCTGCGGCAACTACTTGTTTCTGGTCAGGTATGTCACAACAGTTCCCAGAACACCGCATCAACCTAATTGACACCCCCGGCCACGTTGACTTCACTATCGAAGTAGAACGTTCAATGCGTGTACTTGACGGCGCATGTATGGTTTACTGTGCGGTTGGTGGTGTACAACCTCAGTCTGAAACTGTATGGCGTCAAGCAAACAAATACAAAGTGCCACGTCTAGCGTTCGTTAACAAAATGGACCGTACTGGTGCAAACTTCTTCCGTGTAGTAGAGCAAGTTAAAGCTCGTTTAGGCGGTAACCCAGTGCCAATCGTTGTACCCATCGGTGCTGAAGACACGTTTGAAGGTGTTGTTGACTTAATCGAAATGAAAGCGATCATTTGGGACGTACCTTCACAAGGTATGAAATTCGAATACGCTGACATCCCTGCTGACCTAGTTGAAACCGCTGAAGAATGGCGTAACAACATGGTTGAAGCGGCTGCTGAATCTTCAGAAGAAATGATGGATAAATACCTAAACGATGGTGATTTATCACGTGAAGATATCATCGCTGGCTTACGTGCTCGTACATTGGCGACTGAAATCCAACCAATGCTATGTGGTACTGCGTTCAAAAACAAAGGCGTACAACGTATGCTTGACGCAGTTATCGAATTCTTGCCTGCACCAGATGACGTTGCAGACATCAAAGGTGTATTAGACGACAAAGATGAAACTGAAGGCTCACGCCCATCATCTGACGATGCACCATTTGCTGCATTGGCATTCAAAATCATGAATGACAAATACGTTGGTAACTTAACCTTCGTTCGTGTTTACTCAGGTGTTGCTAAACAAGGTGAATCAGTTTACAACCCAGTTAAAATGAAACGTGAGCGTATTGGCCGTATCGTTGAGATGCATGCGAATACCCAAAAAGAAGTTGCTGAAGTTCGTGCTGGTGACATCGTTGCATTCGTTGGTCTAAAAGACGTTACCACTGGTGACACACTATGTGACGAAAACAACGTGATTACCCTTGAGCGTATGGAATTCCCAGAGCCAGTAATCAGCTTGGCGGTTGAACCAAAAACCAAAGCTGACCAAGAAAAAATGTCTATCGCATTGAACCGCTTGGCTAAAGAAGACCCATCATTCCGCGTACACACTGACGAAGAATCAGGTCAGACAATCATCAGCGGTATGGGTGAGCTTCACTTAGAAATCTTGGTTGACCGTATGAAGCGTGAATTCGGTGTTGAAGCAAACGTGGGCGCACCACAGGTTGCTTACCGTGAAACGATTCGTAACACCATCGAACAAGAAGGTAAATTCGTACGTCAAACAGGTGGTCGTGGTAAATTCGGTCACGTTTGGTTACGTCTTGAGCCAATCGATCCATCAGCAGGCAAAGACTATGAATTTGCTGAAGAAGTTGTTGGTGGTGTGGTACCAAAAGAATTCTTTGGTGCCGTTGACAAAGGTATCCAAGAGCGCATGAAAAATGGTGTTCTAGCCGGTTACCCAGTTGTTGGCGTTAAAGCGACCCTATACGATGGTTCATACCATGACGTTGACTCTGACGAATTATCGTTCAAAATGGCAGGTTCTATCGCGTTCCGTAAAGGTTTCATGAACGCAAGCCCTGTTCTACTTGAGCCAGTTATGAAAGTTGAAGTTGAAACCCCTGAAGATTACATGGGTGACATCATGGGTGACTTAAACCGTCGCCGTGGTATGGTACAAGGTATGGACGATTTGTTTGGCGGTGTTAAACAAATTCGTGCAGAAGTACCACTAGCAGAAATGTTTGGTTATGCAACCCAACTTCGTTCAATGTCACAAGGTCGCGCGACTTACTCAATGCACTTTGAAAAGTATGCTGAAACCCCACGTAACGTTGCTGATGAAATCATCAAAAAATTCACTAACAAAGA
>CALJUC010000150.1 GCA_937975585.1 uncultured Moraxella sp.
CCTTTGATCTTAGTCTCAACGTACTTAGGGTCTCTATCTTTACTTTGATTAATTTCTTTATTATCAAGTAAGGTATCGGCAAGACAGGCTTTTGGTATCGTGATAGCCAAAAGGATGGTATAGAGAGGAGAAAGGCTATCAATATCAATAAATGGCTCGCCAAGCTGCTCAATCATGAGATTATTGAACGCATCGGTTTTAATGATAGGCACTAAGTCATTATCCACGGTAATTTCTGATAAATCACTGGTGTCATCACCACCAGCTCTACTATTAGATAAAGTGACTTTAACTCTAGGCACAAACTCTTGAATTAAATTGTGGCGATACATAAATTTTCGCCCACTATCTAGTTTACGAAATTGTCCTGAATCAATCGGCAGTTTATTTAAATCAAAGAATTGATAATAATTTAGATGCGGTTGCTGTTGGGTTTTAACACGGATCAAACTCTCTAAATCAAGTTTTCCGCGCATTACCGCTTTAGGGTGTTTCGTCGTTAAGTCTATATATGAGGAATAAACTTGGTAATTCGCCCACATTGCCAAAATGATATTTGGAAAGATGGCAAATAACATGACTTCAAATAATCCAACTTTATCAAGTTCCTCAAAGCTAACGCTACAATTAAAAATAGCCGTAAAATACTGCAAAACCCCTGCTTTTTCATTGAAGTTTGGTTTACACCATAAATCAACAAATCCAGTAAGTAATTTAAGGCCTACAAAATCAGCAGAGGTAGCCACAAAAATGACGAGTGAATACCATATTGGTAATAAACTTGTTTGTCTATTTCCCTTATAAATACGTTTGTAGAACCAATATCCTAGCAATATGCCACAAATTAATAAGCCGAATACCATTTCATACAATGGATTGATTTTTCTTAACGCGTAAAAGGGAAACAGGAAGCTAAAATAAATATACCTACCAAAAAAAGCTAAGTATTTCATTAGAATAGCCAGGATGATTAACCCCATTAATGCGATAAACGCATAGTTTATATAATCATCATGACTATCAATATTTCGCTGCTGGTGATTATTATGTTGTTGTGCTGTCATCGTTAATCACGCCAATTACTGATATCAAACATAGCTTCTAAAGCAGGGTTTAATTTAGCTTGCTTTGCTTTTTCAAAAATTGATAATTCCTTTTTATCGTTGGTGTCGCCCTCAGTATTCTTTGGAGTATTAGCGGTATCGGTCTGCGGTAAAGTGGCTTTAACCTCTTTTTCAACTTGAGTCGAACTAGCTGCACTCAATTTTTCATTTTCTTTTGACGCCACCACTGGTTCTGATTGAGCAGGTTTTGTCGAAGGTTGCGTAGAAGAATTTAAAGAAGATTGAGTGGTCTTTTCGTTCACTTTTCCAATAGTTTGGGGTTTAACGGCTTGTGTAACTATTTTCTCTTGAGATATGGTGGCGTCTTTGAGTGTTTTGCTAGAAGCAGTGTTGTCTTTTGTCTGTACTGTTTTACTGACCTTTTTCACGCGATTTACATCAATAAGGAGGAAATCTTCGTTAGCCAATTCTGAAAACGAATTTTCTTGAAGTGATATTGATGAGTGGTTTTCGATAGGTAATACATTGGCCGTAGCAATGCTTTCATTAAGTCTTACATTCTTGTCATAAATATTTCGCTTGATAGATTTCAAGGTATTTAACGAATATAGACTTTGACCTGCCAAAAAGATATTGGCATGGTCAATTTTTTCTTTTCTAGATAGACTTACCAATATAACATCGTCATTAGTGTACCTAAACTCATACTTAGGTAGATAAGACAGCACAGCTTGGTCAAAGTAGTTAATTGCAGCAGGTGAGCTATTAATTAATTTGGTCGTCTCAGGAAATAACTTCATAGCATCACAAGAATCGATCATGCGCTTCAACTTATTGACCTTTGCTCTTTCTCCTAGCGTTCTAGCTTGCTCAAGTTCATATTGACATTCAGCAAAAACACCTACACCTTGCATTAAGATTTGGAATAATTGAATACCAAAATCATCCTTCGAGTAATGCTTTTGGAAAGTAGTTCTGTTTTTCTGCAAATTACTTTTGAAGGATTGCCCAAACATGCTATTCCATTGCATATAAATCTCCCGGCGACTAACCTGTTCAATTAGTTTTTTTAAACTTATGTCCGTGTCAAAATCTTGTGAGTTTTGAATCATATTGAAACACAAGCCCACTAAGGCGATATTTTTTAATTTTGGCCACGGATGGTTTACCCATGCCTTTTCAAGCATAGATAAATCATAGGCATCTTCATCTATATTGAACCAATAATATATTCTGTTTGTGCTTGTCTGTTGCATTTGGATAGGTTTAATATATATCCGACTCATTACCTAACCTTACATATATCTATGGACTAAATGATAGATTGAACATTTACAAAAACCCTTCGCATTACCAAATTCGGGCTGTTCTTGCAAAATAATTTCGTATCTAAATCCCTTATTACGCAAAGCTTGTAATAAGTAGTTGCCCAGCGCATAGCTACCACCACCGGTAATAACCAAGCCACCCATCGCTTCATCACTTGTGTTTAAAACCCCAATAATTTCTCGGTGTATGCGCTCTGCGAAGCTTTGAAGTACATAATTACGCATCTCTGTTAAATCAGTAGAACCCATCTTATTGGGCTTACCATGCCAGCCTGTTTGGATAATTGC